>JAEUNN010000014.1 GCA_016791085.1 Rhodocyclaceae bacterium
CAGGCGCTGCTGGCCAAAGGACTTAGTTCCACCGACGTGATCAACGCCGTGGGCACGCAGAACCTCGTGCTGCCTTCGGGCACGGTCAAACTGGGCGATACGGAATATTACGTGAGCACCAATGCCTCGCCCGCCACGATAGAAGGACTAAACAACATCCCGGTACGTAGCAGCGGCGGCGCGACCACGTATTTGCGCGACGTCGCGCACGTGCGCGACGGCTTTTCGCCGCAAACCAACGTGGTGCGCCAGAACGGCCAGCGCGGCATCCTGGTGTCGGCCCTGAAAAGCGGCGGTGCGTCCACGCTGGACGTGGTGGGCGAACTCAAGGCGCGCCTGCCCGGCATCATGCCGCTGTTGCCCAAGGACATAGATTTCAAGCTCATGTTCGACCAGTCGGTGTTCGTGAAGGCGGCGGTGACCGGCGTGGTGCATGAGGCGCTCATCGCGGCCGCGCTGACCGCCGTGATGCTGCTGCTGTTTCTGGGCAACTGGCGCACCACGTCCATCATCGCGGTGTCGATACCGCTGTCGATTTTCTGTTCGGTCATATTGCTGCACGCGGTCGGCCAGACCATCAACGTGATGACCCTGGGCGGGCTGGCCCTGGCCGTGGGCATACTCGTGGACGACGCCACGGTCACCATAGAAAACATCGAGCGCCACCTGCACATGGGTTCCGATCTGCGCACCGCCATTCTTGACGGTGCGGGCGAAATCGCGCTGCCGGCGCTGGTGTCCACGCTGTGCATCTGCATCGTGTTCCTGCCCATGTTCTTCCTGGAGGGCGTGGCGCACTATCTGTTCGTGCCGCTGGCCGAAGCCGTGGTGTTTGCGATGCTGGCGTCTTATCTGCTGTCGCGCACGCTGGTGCCCACGCTGGCCATGCTGCTCATGGGCCGGGCGCGCGCGGGCGGCTGGTTCTCGCGCCTGGTGGAGCGCATGCACGGCGCGTTCAACCGGCGCTTCGAAATCATGCACGGCAATTACGTGCTGCTGTTAAGTTACCTGCTGACGCACCGGCGCCGCCATATCGCGCTGTTCCTGGCGTTCTGTGCGCTGTCCTGCGGCCTCTACGCGCTGCTCGGGCGCGACCTGTTTCCGGCTGTCGACACCGGGCAACTCAAGCTGCACATGCGCGCGCCGACCGGCACGCGCATAGAGCGCACCGCGGTGATCGCCGACGAAGTGGAACAGACGATACGCGACATCATTCCGCCCGACGAACTCGATACGCTGCTCGACAACATCGGCCTGCCGTACAGCGGCATCAACCTTTCCTACAGCAATTCCGGCACCATAGGCACGCTGGACGCGGACATCCTGATATCGCTCAAACCCGGCCACCGGCCCAGCGAAACGTACGTGGACCAGCTGGCGCAGGAACTGCGGCGGCGCTTTCCGGGCGTGGAATTTTTCTTCCAGCCGGCCGACATCGTGTCGCAAATACTGAATTTCGGCATCCCGGCGTCCATAGACCTGCAGATCAGCGGTGCCGCCTACGCGGACAACATGGAACTGGCCGGCAAGCTGCTGGCGCGCGTGAATGCCGTGCCGGGCATCGCCGATGCGCGCATACACCAGCGTCTGGACGGGCCGACGCTGCGCCTCGAGATGGACCGCACGCGCCTGCAGAACATCGGCCTGAACCCGGCCGACCTGGCGCAAAACCTGTTGCTGCCGCTGTCGGGCAGCGCCCAGACGGCGCCCACGTTCTGGCTCAACCCGGCCAATCGCGTGGTGTATTCGCTGGCCGCACAAACCCCGCAATACAAAATTACCGGCCTGGACGACCTGCTGCGGCTGCCGGTCGGCACTGCCGCCAGCAGTGCGCGCGGAGCGCCGCCGCAACGCCTGGATAATCTCGTGACGGTCGCGCCGTCGCGCGAATTCGCGGTGGTCACGCGCTACAACATCCAGCCTACCGTGGATATCTATGCCAACGTGCGCGGGCGCGATCTGGGTTCGGTGGCGCGCGAAGTGCGCGCCATCATGGACGCAGCGCAGGCGGAACTGCCGCGCGGCAGCAAGCTCGCGCTGCGCGGCCAGGTGCAGACCATGGAATCGTCCTACCTGGGCCTGGGGCTGGGCGTGCTGGGCGCGGCGGTGCTGGTGTATCTGCTCATCGTGGTGAATTTCCAGTCCTGGCTAGACCCCTTGATCATCATTTCGGCACTGCCCGCGGGACTGGCCGGCATCGCCTGGATGCTGGTGATTACCGGCACCAATCTGAGCGTGCCGGCGCTCACCGGCACGATCATGACCATGGGTGTGGCCACGGCCAACAGCATCCTGGTGGTGGCATTCGCGCGCCAGCGCATGGATGCCGGCCGCGCGCCCCTGGCCGCGGCGCTGGAAGCCGGCGCCACGCGGCTGCGCCCGGTGCTCATGACCGCCGCGGCCATGGTGATAGGCATGGTCCCCATGGCGATAGGCCTGGGCGAGGGCGCCGAACAGAACGCGCCCCTGGGCCGCGCCGTGATAGGCGGGCTGCTGTTCGCCACCGTTTCCACGCTGCTGTTCGTACCTCTGGTGTTCGCGGCTTTCCACCAATGGCTGGCACAGCGTGGCCCCGCCGCCGCGCCGCATGCGGAACCTGCGACATGACCGACCCCCACCCGCATTCCCACGAAGGCCTGCCGCCCCTGCAACTGCACAGCCCCGAGCAGGAGGGCGGGCGCCGCCGCATCCTGCGCAAAACCGCGTGGCTCGCGCTCGCCGTGTTGTTGCTGCTGGGCCTGGGGCTCGCGCGCAGCCTGTACGTGCGCTGGGCGCAGGCCAAGGTGCTGGACCAGCGCGCCGCCGCCCAGGCGGTGCTGCACGTGCATGTGATCGATCCCAAACCGGCCCAGGGCGAAGCCCGGCTGTCCTTGCCCGGCACCTTGCTGGGGGTGCAGGAAGCGCAAATTTACGCGCGCACCACCGGCTATGTGCGCAAGCTCAACAAGGATATCGGCGACCCGGTGCGCAAGGGCGAAGTGCTGGCCGAACTCGATGTGCCGGACGTGGATCGTCAGGTGGAAGAAGCGCGCGCCAGCCACCAGCGCGCCGAAACGGCCTACCGGCGGTGGACCGAACTGCGCGCCGTGGATGCCGTGTCGCAGGACGAACTGGACGAAAAAACCGGCGCGTTCAAACAGACTAAAGCGGCCCTGCAGCGGCTCCTCGAACAACAGGGCTTCAGCCGTGTGGCGGCGCCGTTCGACGGCATCGTGACGCGGCGCAACGTGAATGTCGGCGACCTCGTGAATGCCGGCAACGGCGGCCCGGCGCAAGTGCTGTTCGCGCTGTCGTCGATAGACCGGCTGCACGTCTATGCTTACCTGCCGCAGGACAGTGCAGCGCAGGTAAAGATCGGCGACCGCGTCACGATCAGGCGCGCGTCGGCGCCGGACCAGCCCGTGGAGGGGCGCATCGCGCGCACGGCCGGTGCCATAGATACGTCCACGCGCACGCTGCAGGTGGATATCGAAGTGCCCAACCCCAAGCGCGCCTTGCTGCCCGGCAGCTATGTCGATGTGGTGCTGAATCTGGCGCGCCCGAACACGCTGTTGCTGCCCACCAATACTTTGCTGTTCCGCGGCGCGGATACGCAGGTGGCGGTGGCCGTCGAGGGCAAGGCGCTGCGGCGCAAGGTGACGGTCGGCACCGATTATGGACGCAACGTCGAAATTCGTTCGGGCATCGCGGCCGGCGACAAGGTAATCCTGAATCCGCCCGATTCCATCGCGGATGGCCAAATCCTCGCCATAGAGCCCGACAAACCGCCGCGCGAGGGCGCCGGAAAATGAGCCGCGGCGTGCGGCTCTGCGCGGCGGGCGGTCTGTGCCTGTGCCTGACGGCGGGCTGTTCCGGTCTGATCGGGCCCGACTATGTGCGCCCGGACCTGACCATGCCGGCCGAATGGAAAAACGCCGGCCGCGCGTGGAGCGGCGCGCGCCCGGCCGACGATGCGCCCAAGCGCGACTGGTGGGAAGTTTATGGCGACGCAGAACTGTCGGAACTGCAGCGGCGTGCGCGCACGGACAATTTCAGCTTGCAGATCGCCGTCGCGCGTCTGGATCAGGCGCGCGCCCAGGCCGGCATGCGCGCGGCGGCGCTGCTGCCGTCGCTGCAGGCCGGCGTCACGGCCAGCCGCACGCGCATATCGGCGGAGCGCCCGCGTACCAACTATTCCACACAGAATTTCAGCACCGTGCAGACCGACCTGCGCCCGGTGCTGGCGGTGGCTTACGAATTCGACTGGCTGGGCAAAATACGCCGCGACCTCGAAGGCGCGCAGGCCGGCGCCGAGCAAGCGCTGGCCGAGCGCGAAAATGTCGCGCTCCTGGTGAGCGCGCAACTGGCCGCCACGTATTTCCAGTTGCGCCAGAGCGACGAGGAAATTGCGCTATTGGGGCGCACGCTCGCGGCGCAGGAAAAGGTGCGCGAACTGACCGCGCGCCGCCACGAACTGGGCGCCGCCAGCGCCGCCGACCTGGCACAACAGGGCGCGCTGACCGAGAGCACGCGCGCGCAACTGGATTTGTTGCGCATGCGCCGCAAGCACCTGGAAAACGCGCTGGCCACGCTGACCGGCACGCCGGCCGCGCAATTCAGCCTGCCGCCGGGCAATTTGCCGGCGGCCCCGGCCGCAGTGCCGCTGGCCGCGCCCGGTACGCTGCTGGAACGGCGGCCCGA
>JAEUNN010000046.1 GCA_016791085.1 Rhodocyclaceae bacterium
GGTTGTAGTCGTCGTGACCCGGATCGGCGGCAAGTGCACCACCGCCTGCGGCAAAACACGCGAATCCCATCAATGCTGCAAGGGTCCTGTTGTTCATGATGACGCTCCTTGTTGGGCAATCAATTCCTTGGTCGGGTTGACACCCGGCCGCCCGGACCGGCATTCAAAGCAGGGCTTGATCGCCCGCCACATCAAACTTGCTGGCGGCTTGCACCCGCTTTCATTCGCCGAGTCAGATGGCTCCGCTAAGATGCGCTGCCCTGCCGGCTGTTCGTGCGGCTATGTAACGGGATGTATCGGCTTGTAATGGAGCGTTTCGGGCGACGCTGCGCGGGGCGACGCCGGGTTTGCCACGCATCAATTGGTGTCGTCCCCGCGCGGCGCGGCAATTTTCCCCCTGCCAGACCGGTGAGGGTCAAGCCGGGGCCCGGCACGCTCAGCTTGCCGCAGTGGCGTCCTCTATGATGGCGTCGGCGGCTTTTTCGCCGATCATATACACGGCCGACACGATGAAATAGCCGGGTATGCGCGGAAATACCGATGCATCGACGATGCGCAGCCCGCTCGTGCCGAATACGCGAAAGCGGCTGTCCACGACCGCCATGCGGTCGCCCGCCGGACCCATGCGGCAACTGCAGGAAGCATGGTGACCCCAGGCGTTGTCGCGCACATAGTCGCGCAGTTGCTCCGTGCTGCCGACATTCGGGCCGGGCAGCAATTCCTGTTCGATCACGCCGCCGCTGCGCGCGGAAATATTGCGCACGGTTTCTATGCCGCGCACGACGGCGTCGAGGTCGTTGCCGCCGGGCGATCCTTCGTCGAAATAATGGAAATTGATGTCGGGCACATCGCGCGGATCGGCCGAGCGCAGCAGCACGCGGCCGGCGCGGTTCTCGGTGTGCGCCTTCAGGATTGCCCAGGTGAAATAGTTTTCCCCGCGCGCGATCTGTTTCGAATAGCCCGGGAAATATCCTTTGAAATAGCCCGTCAATCCGAACATGAACAGGTCCGGTTGCGGCAGTTCCGGCGCCGAGCGCTTCATGAATGCCACCACGGCGCCATTGGTCGTGTAGGGGCCCTTGCCCTGCAGCCATTGCTTGAACTGCGGGTCGGGCTCTTCGCCGTCCTGCGGCGGGCGGAACTGCATGCCCTTCAGCAATGAAAAATCCGCCTTCATGCGGCATACCACGCTGATTTCGTAACGGTCCTGCAGGTTTTCACCTACCCCGGGAAGTTCCACTTGCAGCGGTATGCCCAGTCGTGTCAGTTCTTCCTTCGGACCTATGCCGGACAGCTTGAGCAGTTGCGGCGTATTGAACGCGCCCGCGCAGAGGATGATTTCGCGCCGCGCCTGCAGCGTGAATTTTTCCGCATGCGCGCCGGCGGCGGGATTCGGATCGGCGCGATACAGGTGGGCGCCGGCTAGGCATTCCACGCCGGTGGCGCGGCGCTGCGCATCCAGCAGGATGCGCGTCACCAGCGTGTGCGTGCGGATCACCAGCCGGCCCGGGCAGGCGTCGCGCACTTCCTGCAGGTATTCGCGGCTGCCGCGGCGGCGGCCGTTCTGCGTGGTGAGCGGCGTCATGGCGATGCCCTCGGCATTGCTCTGCACCAGGCGCCAGTCGTTCGGGTCGAAATGCCCGCGCAATTTGCGCAGGATTTTGGTGAAGCTCATGCCCGGTGTGGCCAGCGATTCTTTGGCCGTGGCCTTGACCAGCGCCGCCACGGCGGCATCCTGCACCATCAGTTGCGGGTCGGCCACGTCGGTGGGCAGCCAACCCGCGAAGCCGTGCCGGCTGTCCGTGTCGTCCGGCGCCACATACTGGCAGCGTTCGATGCGCTCGAAATATTTGCGCATGGATTGCGCCGACCAGGAGTTATCCCCGGTCAGTTGCGCGATGCCGTCCCAGTCGCTGTTGTGCGGGTAAATCAGGATCATCGCGTTATGTGCCGTGCAGCCGCCCAG
>JAEUNN010000057.1 GCA_016791085.1 Rhodocyclaceae bacterium
TTCTCACCTGTTGGCGCGGCGCCTTGCCGAGCATTTCAGCGAAGGACTTACGCCGGTCCAGATTTGCCGCCTTTGTGGCGTCGAAATGGACGACCTCTGGAAATATAAGTTTGCCCTAGACCGCGGCCGCACCGGGGCCGGCCTGGGCAGCGCGACACCCGCAGAGCCCGGCCCACAGGCCGCGGCCGCGGCCGCGGCACCCGCCGCAGATGCCGCCGCGCCCGACATCGTGCCGGAAACCGACCCCATCTGGGCGCAACTGGCCGATGGCAGCATAGACATAGACATACGCGCGCTGGGCCTGAAGCTCCTGCTTACCCGCGTGCGCAACCAGGTCAAATCGATTTCCGACCGCGAAGTGCTGGCACTAAAGCGGCGCGAACTGCACCGGTTTTTCATCAAGAACGCGCGCACGCTGGGCCACGAACTTGACCAATTGCGCGCGCTCGCCGCGCCCAGGGGCTGAGCATGTCGGGACAACTGGTAAGTCCATCCGTCGCCGCGGCGATGATCAAGACCGGCCGCTATTTTTCCGTGGCCGGCGACGAAACCCTGCTGGCGGCACTGCCCAAAGGCAACTGGATAGGCGGCAGCATTACCTATTTCATGGGCCAGGACGGCGGCGAAACCACGCGCGACAAGCTGTTCGTGACGCCGCTGCCGACTTTCGGCATGCAGCCGGAACTGCGCCTGTACGACATCGTATCGCTCGCCCACGTGTGCGAGGATGCGCCCGCGCACGGCTATTCGGTCATTATCGTGCCGGCGTTTTCCGACGTGCATGTCGCGTTCGCGCGGAACGCGCCGAATTATCCGGACATGTTCATGAAGCCGCTCATAGGCTGGATCGCCGGGCTGCACCTGGATGACCTCGGCAAGCGCCATCCGGTGGTGGTGGATGGCCGTGAACTGCGCATGAGCGACAGCGAAGTCGTGGTGCTGCACGTGCCGCTGCCGGCCGAGCGCAGCGCGCATATCGAAATCGTGAACCTGTTCGCGCCCGGCACGGGGCCGGCCATCGTGTTCCCGACCGGCGGTTTTTCCGCCGGTGAATGCACGATAGGCGGCGAGTCCGCCAATCTGGCCGACTACATCACGCGGCAGAAAATCGACACGCGCCTGCCGCTGGTGGCCGACTATTGTGGCGCGATCATCAATGTGTCGATCCAGGCCGTCAATGCCGAGGCGCAACGCGTGGATTTCTACGCGCCGGTGTTCGAGGGCATGGAGTACCGCGTCGCCGCGCCCATCGCCGACTACGTACAAGCCTTCCAGCACGCGCTGCCGGAGGGGGCCGAGCGCGTGAGCTTTTCCTGCAACTGCATCCTGAACTATCTGTATTCGGAGCTGGAGGGCAAAAAAACCGGCAAGATGACCGGGCCCATGACATTCGGCGAAGTCGCCTACCAGCTCATGAACCAGACCATGGTGTATATGGCCATTACCGACTAGGCGCGCGCGGCCGCCGTGCCCGTGGCGGCCGCGTTCCCAGGTGGCCGGAAAGTCGCTGGCACGCTGGCGCCGGATCTGGCCGCCGGACGGGGCATTTTGGCCCCTCGGCACCAATTCCAGGCAGCTTGGCCCGCTCTCGGCCTTCCGTGGCTCGCGAATGCCCGTCGACTGGCTCAGGGCGAACGGTGGGCAATCAACGGCCGCTGCGCAGCCGCCCGGCTGCGGTGCATGCGCGGCGGCCGGCCGGCGAGGCGCGGCCGCCGCGGCCGTGGCGGGCGCGTTCCTATGTGGCCGGAAAGCCGCTAGAATCGCGGCTTTGTCACGACGCCGGGCAATCCGGCGCTGGATCGACCATGGCAGCGGAAAAACCCACTTTCCAGCAGGTGCTGCTTACCCTGCAGCAGTTCTGGGGCGCGCGCGGCTGCGTGCTGCTGCAGCCCTATGACATCGAAGTCGGGGCCGGCACCTTTCATACCGCCACCTTCCTGCGCGCCATCGGCCCGGAGCCGTGGAACGCCGCCTACGTGCAGCCTTCGCGCCGGCCCAAGGACGGCCGCTATGGCGAAAACCCCAACCGCCTGCAGCACTACTACCAATACCAGGTGGTGCTCAAACCTTCGCCGCCCGACATCCAGGACTTGTACATCGAAAGCCTGCGCGCGCTGGGCATAGACCCGCTGTGCCACGACATACGTTTCGTCGAGGACGACTGGGAGTCGCCCACCCTGGGCGCCTGGGGCCTGGGCTGGGAAGTCTGGCTGGACGGCATGGAAGTCACGCAATTCACGTATTTCCAGGAAGTGGGCTCCATCGCCTGCAAGCCCGTGCTGGGCGAAATCACCTATGGCGCGGAGCGCCTCGCGATGTACCTGCAGGGCGTGGAAAACGTGTACGACCTGGTGTGGGCGCAGGGCCCCAGCGGCCCCGTCACCTATGGCGATGTGTATCACCAGAACGAAGTCGAACAGTCGCGCTACAACTTCGAACATTCCAACGTCGAATGGCTCACCCGCCTGTTCGGCGAATACGAAGCCGAGGCGCGCCGCCTCATGGCCGCCGGCCTGGCCCTGCCGGGCTACGAAATGGTCATGAAGTGCTCGCACACCTTCAACCTGCTCGATGCGCGCGGCGCCATTTCGGTGACCGAGCGCGCCGCCTACATCGGCCGCGTGCGCGCGCTGGCGCGTCTGGTCGCGCAGGCTTATCACGACTCGCGCGCCGCGCTCGGCTTTCCGCTCGCCAATCTGGCCGACGCGCAATTGCGCAAACTGCTGGGCGCCGACAGCGTCGCGGCCATAGAAGCCCGGCGTGCCGAACTGGCCGCCGCGAGCCCCGCCTGAGTTTTCCCGTCCGGCCGCCGCCATGCAAGACACTTTGCTCATAGAACTGCTTACCGAAGAACTGCCGCCCAAGGCGCTGGCCCGGCTCGGCGAAAGTTTTGCCGCCGGCGTCGCCGCCGGCCTGGCCGAACGCAAACTGGCGCCGCAGCCGCCGCGCTTCGAATGGTTCGCCAGCCCGCGCCGGCTCGCCGTGACCGTGCACGACGTGGTGGATGCCGCGCCGGACGACCAGGTCACCGAAAAAATCATGCCGGTCGCCGTGGCCCTGGACGCACGCGGCGAGCCCACCCCGGCGCTGGTGAAAAAGCTCGCCGCCAAAGGCCTGGGTGCCGACGTGGTGGCGCGCTTCGAGCGCCGCATGGACGGCAAGAGCGAAACGTTCTTCCTGGCCAGCCTTGTGGCCGGCGCGCGCCTTGCCGACGAACTGTCCGGCATCGTCGCGGACGCGGTCAAAAAGCTGCCGATTCCCAAAGTCATGCGCTGGGGCGATTCGGAACACGAATTCGTGCGCCCGCTGCACGGCCTGGTCATGCTGCACGGCACGCAACTCGTGGCGGGCGAACTGCTGGGCCTCAGTTCGCGCCGGCACACGCGTGGCCATCGCTTTCTGGGTGCGCGCGACATAGACATTCCGGCCGCGGCCGACTATGCGCGCACGGTGTACGAACAGGGCTCGGTCATGGCCTCGTTCCTGGCCCGCCGCGTGCTGGTGGAACGCGAACTGGCGCAGGCGGCGGCCGCGCTGGGCGGCGGCGTGACGCCCATCGAAGATGCCGCGCTGATCGATGAAGTGACCGCGCTGGTCGAATATCCGGTCGTGTATGTGGCCGAATTCGAGTCCAAATTTCTGGCCGTGCCGCAGGAATGCCTCATCCTCACGATGAAGCAGAACCAGAAATACTTTCCGCTGCTGGATGCCGCCGGCAAGCTCATCAACAAATTTCTCGTGGTGTCCAACATGCGGGTGGACGACGCGGCCAATATCGTCGCCGGCAATGCGCGCGTGGTGCGCGCGCGGCTGGCCGACGCGCGCTTTTTCTTCGACCAGGACCGGCGCCAGCCGCTCGCCTCGCGCGTCGAAAAGCTGGCCGCGGTGGTGTATCACAACCGCCTGGGCAGCCAGGGCGCGCGCGTCGAACGTCTGGTGCGCCTGGCCGGACATATCGCGCGGCAACTGCATAGCGACGGCGGCGCCGCCGAGCGCGCCGCGCTGCTCGCCAAAGCCGACCTGGTTACCGACATGGTCGGCGAATTTCCCGAACTGCAAGGCATCATGGGGCGCTATTACGCGCGCCACGACGGCGAGGGCGAGGCCGTCGCGCAGGCCATCGCGGTGCATTACCAACCGCGCTTCGCCGGCGATGCCCTGCCGCAAGGCAACGTGGCCTGCGCGGTGGCGCTGGCCGACCGGCTCGACGCGCTGTGCGGCTTTTTCGGCATAGGCCAGGTGCCCACCGGCGACCGCGATCCTTTCGGTCTGCGCCGCGCCGCGCTGGGCGTGCTGCGCATCCTCATGGAAACGCCGCTGCCGCTCGATCTGGCGGGCCTGGTCGAATACACCGCGGCAGGCTTTCCGGCCGGCCTGCTGAAAGCCGGCTTCGAGCCGGAACTGCTCGAATTCATGCGCGAGCGCCTGCGCCACCTGTTGCGTGAACAAGGCCACGCGCAGGACGCCCTGGACGCCGTGCTGGCGCTGCGCCCGGTGCGCATGGACCTGGTGCCGGCCAAGCTCGAAGCCGTGCGCGCATTCGTCGCATTGCCGCAGGCCCAGGCGCTGGCGGCGGCCAACAAGCGCATCGTGAATATCCTGAAAAAATCCGGCGCCGCGGCGGGTAGCGGCGTGGACGTGGCGATGCTGCAGGAAGACGCCGAAAAAGCCCTGTTCCGCGAGCTGAACCTGGCCGCGCCCGGCATAGAAAGCCAGCTCGCCAACGAGGACTACACCGGCGCGCTATGTGCGCTGGCGGCGCTGCGTCCGGCCGTGGATGCGTTTTTCGACAAGGTGATGGTCATGAGCGAAGAGCCGCTGTTGCGCGCCAACCGGCTCGCCCTGCTGGCCAGGCTGGCGGCGCTCATGAACGGCGTGGCGGACATTTCCCGCCTGGGCGTGTGAGCGGCGCGGCGCGGCCATGAAGCTCATCATTCTGGACCGGGACGGCGTGATCAATCACGATTCCGACCAGTTCATCAAGTCGCCCGAAGAATGGCGGCCCATCGCCGGTTCGCTGGAAGCCATCGCGCGGCTCTATCAGTACGGCTACCACGTGGTGGTGGTGACCAATCAGTCCGGCGTCGGGCGCGGGCTGTTCGACATGGACACCCTGGCCGCCATCCACGACAAGATGTACCGCGCGTGCGCCCAGGCCGGCGGGCGCATCGACGCGGTGTTTTTTTGCCCGCATTCGGCGGACCAGAAATGCACCTGCCGCAAACCCAAGCCGGGCATGTTCCGCGACGTGGGCGCGCGTTTCAACGTGGACCTCACCAATGTGCCGGCCGTGGGCGACAGCATGCGCGACCTCGAAGCCGCCGCGGCGGTGGGCGCGCGGCCCTACCTGGTGCTGACCGGCAAAGGCTCGAAAACCTGTGACGACCCCAAACTGCCGCCGGGCACCCATGTGTATCCGGACCTCGCCTCGGTGGCGGCCGAATTGACGCGCCACGGATGAGCGCCGCGAGCCCGCCGAAACGGCCGCATGACAGGCACTCGGGCGGCTGCCCGGCCGGTACGGCTTGTTTGCCCCGGTTGGCCTCCCGCCTGACGCACCGCGCCCCGGCGCCCGCCCGACCCAGATAGGCCCCGTATGGATGCCCTGCGTTCCTCGCTGTTCGCGATCGGGATGGTGATCCTGACCGTTCCGTATAGTCTTCTGGCCCTGGCATGCCGCGGGTTCAAGCCGCTCACGCGCTATCGCATCATCACCACCTGGTCGAGTTCGGTCATATGGCTCGCCAAGGTGATTTGCGGCGTGCGCTATCGCGTGCTCGGGCGCGAAAACATTCCGCCGACGCCCTCGGTGGTGCTGTCCAAACACCAGTCCGCCTGGGAAACCATGGCGTTTCAGGTCATATTTCCGCCGCAGGCCTATGTGCTCAAGCGCGAATTGCTGCGCGTGCCGTTTTTCGGCTGGGGCCTCGCGATGCTGCCGAATATCGCCATCGACCGCGCCTCCGGGCGCGAGGCGCTGGAACAGGTCACGGAAATCGGCAAACAGCGCCTGCAGGAAGGCTTCTGGGTAATCATCTACCCGGAAGGCACGCGCGTGCCGGTGGGCGAAAAGAAGCGCTTCAAGCAGGGCGGCGCGGTACTGGCCTGCGCGGGCGGTGCGGCGGTGGTGCCGGTCGCCCACAACGCCGGCGAATTCTGGCCGCGCAATGCTTTCGTCAAACATCCGGGCGAAATCGTGGTCAGCATAGGCCCGCCCATAGCCACCGCCGGCCTGCGCCCGCACGAAGTCAATTCGCGCGCGGAAGCCTGGATCGACGCCGAAATGCGCCGCCTGTTCCCGCATCATTTCAAGCCGGCCGGGCCGCAGCGTGCCGCTGCAACTTGAACTGGGTTTCGACATGCCGGCGCCCTTGACGGCGCTGCCCAGCATCACCCTGGGCGATCAAACCCTGGTTTATCGCCTGCGCCGTTCCCAGCGCCGCAGCATAGGATTGCGCATAGGCGACGACGGCCTTACCGTGAGCGCGCCGCATTGGGTCGGCCAGGCCGACATAGACCGCGCGCTGATCGAAAAGGGCCGCTGGATTTTGCGCAAGCTGCACGAATGGCGCGCGCGCACGGTGGCACCGCAGGCGCATTGGCAAATGGGCGCGCGGCTCGCCTATCTGGGCCAGCCGCTGCTGCTGGTGCCGGGCAGCGCACGCAGCGTGCAGTGCGCGCACGGCGAATTGCGACTGCCACTGCCGGCCGACGCGCCGGCCGCGCGCGTGCACGCCTGTGCCTGCGCCTGGCTGCGTACCGAAGCGCTGCTCACCTTTCATGCCCGCACCGACCGGCTCGCCACGGCGCACGGGCTCAAGCCCCTGCGCATCGTGCTGTCGGCCGCATCCACATTGTGGGGAAGCTGCACCGCGCGCGGCGTGGTGCGGTTGAATTGGCGTCTCATCCACCACCCGCTGCATCTGATCGACTATGTGATCGCGCACGAACTTGCGCATCTGGCCGAAATGAACCACTCGCCGGCTTTCTGGGCGCAGGTTGCGCGCATGGATCCGGACTATGCGGCGGCACGCGCCGAATTGCGCAAATACCGCCCGGACTGCGCGCCGGCCGTCTGAACGGAGCGGCCCGCCCGCAGGCAGGCATCTCCATTTTCATGCGGCGCCGCGGCCGCCCGCGTCAGTAAGAAGGCTTCTTGTTCTGATCGCTGCCCGATGAGCCCGACGTATCGTCGGAAGCGCCCGGGGCTGCCGGCGGCGGGGTGCCGGCCTGAGGCAAAGTTTCGGAAGGCGGTTGCGGCTGAGCCGCCGGCCCTTGGTCGCCGCTCATGCCGGACGGGCCTTGTTTGCCGG
>JAEUNN010000129.1 GCA_016791085.1 Rhodocyclaceae bacterium
GCATCAACTGATCGGCGAACACCACGGTATCTTTCAACCCGCAGCGGCGAAACGCCGAGTTGATCAGCTTGGAGATCTCTTTCTTCTTGAGCGGCTTGTCGATATGCGAGAACGGCAAGCCCGGTGGCAGGATTTCCGACAGCATTGCACGGCCAACGGTCGTTTCGTAGCGCGTGATTTTGTCGCGCTTCTCGCCGTCCGCCGTCACCTCGACCTCGCGGATACGGATCGCCACTTTGGCATGCAGGTCGACATGCCCGGACTCCCATGCGCGCTTGGCTTCGGCCACGTCGATGAAGATCATGCCCTCACCTTTGGCATTCACCGCCTCGCGTGTCGCGTAATACAGGCCCAGCACGATATCCTGCGACGGCACGATGATCGGTTCACCGTTGGCAGGCGACAGCACGTTGTTCGAAGCCAGCATCAACGTGCGGGCTTCCATCTGCGCCTCGAGCGATAGCGGCACGTGCACGGCCATCTGGTCGCCGTCGAAGTCGGCGTTGAACGCAACGCAGACCAGCGGGTGCAACTGGATCGCCTTGCCTTCGATCAGCGTCGGCTCAAATGCCTGGATGCCAAGTCGATGCAGAGTCGGTGCGCGGTTGAGCAACACCGGATGCTCGCGGATCACCTCTTCGAGGATATCCCAGACCTCGGGCACTTCTTGCTCGACCAGCTTCTTCGCGGCCTTGATTGTGGTGGCAAGGCCAAGCAATTCGAGTTTGTTGAAGATGAACGGCTTGAACAGCTCGAGCGCCATCTTTTTCGGCAGGCCGCATTGGTGCAGCTTGAGCTGCGGTCCGACAACGATGACCGAGCGGCCCGAGTAGTCGACGCGCTTGCCAAGAAGGTTTTGCCGGAACCGGCCGCCCTTGCCTTTGATCATGTCGGCGAGAGACTTCAGCGGGCGCTTGTTGGCGCCGGTCATCGCCTTGCCGCGCCGGCCATTGTCGAGCAGCGAATCGACGGCTTCCTGCAGCATGCGCTTTTCGTTGCGCACGATGATGTCGGGCGCCTTCAGTTCCAGCAGGCGCTTGAGGCGGTTGTTGCGGTTGATCACGCGGCGGTACAGATCGTTCAGATCCGAAGTCGCGAAGCGGCCGCCGTCCAGCGGCACCAGCGGACGCAAATCCGGCGGCAGCACCGGCAGCACTTCCAGAATCATCCACTCGGGCTTGATGCCGGACTGCTGGAAGGCCTCCAGCACCTTGAGGCGCTTGGCGATCTTCTTGATCTTGGCTTCCGAGCCCGTGGTTTCGAGTTCCTGGCGCAGCAGTTCGATTTCGCGGTCGAGGTTCAGCGTGCGCAGCAAATCGCGCACGCCTTCGGCGCCCATCGACGCCGAGAAGTCGTCACCGTATTCCTCGATCTTGGCCAGGTAGTCGTCTTCGGTCAGCAGCTGCGCGCGGTTCAGCGGCGTCATGCCGGCATCGACCACGACATAGGCTTCGAAATACAGCACGCGCTCGATGTCGCGCAGCGTCATGTCGAGCACCATGCCCAGGCGCGAGGGCAAGCTCTTGAGGAACCAGATGTGCGCGGTCGGGCTGGCCAGTTCGATGTGGCCCATGCGGTCGCGCCGCACCTTGGACAGCGTGACTTCGACGCCGCATTTTTCGCAGATGACGCCGCGGTGCTTCAAGCGCTTGTACTTGCCGCACAGGCACTCATAGTCCTTCACGGGCCCAAAAATCTTGGCGCAGAACAGGCCGTCGCGCTCGGGTTTGAAGGTGCGGTAATTGATGGTCTCGGGCTTCTTGACTTCCCCGTAGGACCACGAGCGGATCTTGTCCGGCGAGGCAAGTCCGATGGTAATGGCATCGAACTCTTCCTCGTTCGGCAGGCTTTGCTTGAACAGATCGGCTAGCAGGCTTTTCATGGTTTACTCCATCCAGGCTGACGCACTTGGTTTGCTACGGGGTTTTCAATAACGGTCCAGGTCTATGTCTATCGCGAGCGAGCGGATTTCCTTCACCAGCACGTTGAAAGATTCCGGCATGCCGGCGTCTATCTTGTGCTCGCCCTTCACGATATTTTCATAAACCTTGGTGCGGCCCGTCACGTCGTCGGACTTGACGGTGAGCATTTCCTGCAAGGTGTAAGAAGCGCCGTAAGCTTCCAGCGCCCACACCTCCATTTCGCCGAAGCGCTGGCCGCCGAACTGCGCCTTGCCGCCCAGAGGCTGCTGCGTAACCAGGCTGTAGGGGCCGGTGGAACGCGCGTGCATCTTGTCATCGACCAGGTGGTGCAGTTTCAGCACGTGCATGTAGCCAACCGTCACCTTGCGCTCGAAGGGGCTGCCGGTGCGGCCGTCGCACAGCGTGACCTGGCCGCCCGTCGGCATGCCGGCGATTTCCAGCATCTGGCGGATTTCGTCTTCATTGGCGCCGTCGAACACCGGCGTCGCGAAAGGCACGCCCTTCTGCAGGTTTTTCGACAGTTCGACCAGTTCTTCGTCGCTCAACTGCGAAAAATCTTCCTGGCGCCCGCTGCTGTTGTAGATGCGTTCGAGCAGGCCGCGCAGTTCTTCCACCGCGGCGCGGCGCCGCAACATGTCGCCTATGCGCTGGCCCAGGCCCTTGGCGGCCCAGCCCAGGTGGGTTTCGAGAATTTGCCCGATGTTCATACGCGAAGGCACGCCCAGCGGGTTCAGCACGATGTCCATGGGCGTGCCGTCTTCCATGTAGGGCATGTCTTCGACCGGCACGATTTTCGACACCACACCCTTGTTGCCGTGGCGGCCGGCCATCTTGTCGCCGGGCTGCAGGCGGCGCTTCACGGCCAGATACACCTTGACCATTTTCTGCACGCCCGGGGGCAGTTCATCGCCCTGGGTGAGCTTCTTGCGCTTGGCTTCGAACGCGACATCGAAATCCTTGCGCGTGCGCTCCAGGCCTTCGCGCTGGTTTTCCAGCTGTACGGCCAAATCTTCGTTTTCCAGCGCGATGTCGAACCAGTGGTGCGGGTCCAGGCCATCCAGGTAGTCTTCCGTGATGGTCATGCCCTTGGCGAGCTTTTTCGGACCCTTCAGCGCAGACTGGCCCAGGATGAGGCGGCGGATACGGTCGAAGGTGTCGCGCTCGACGATACGCATCTGGTCGGCCAAATCCGTGCGATAGGCATTCAGCATGTCGCCGATGATGGATTCGGCGCGCTTGTCGCGCTCTATGCCTTCGCGCGTGAATACCTGCACGTCGATTACCGTGCCGCTCATGCCCGAGGGCACGCGCAAGCTGGTGTCCTTCACGTCGGATGCTTTTTCGCCGAATATCGCGCGCAGCAGCTTTTCTTCGGGCGTGAGCTGGGTTTCGCCCTTGGGCGTCACCTTGCCGACCAGCACATCGCCGGCCTGCACTTCGGCGCCGATATAGACGATGCCGGATTCATCCAGGCGCGCGAGCTGCGCCTCGCCCAGCGACGCGATGTCGCGCGTGATTTCTTCCGGTCCCAGCTTGGTGTCGCGCGCGACCACGGTCAGTTCTTCGATGTGGATGGACGTGAAGCGGTCGTCCGACACCACGCGCTCGGAAATCAGGATCGAGTCTTCGAAGTTGTAGCCGTTCCAGGGCATGAACGCGACCAGCATGTTCTGCCCCAGTGCCAGTTCGCCCAGGTCGGTCGAGGCGCCGTCGGCCACCACGTCGCCGGCCGCGATACGGTCGCCCTTCTTGACGATGGGACGCTGGTTGATGTTGGTGTTCTGGTTGGAACGCGTGTATTTGGTCAGGTTGTAAATATCCACGCCGACTTCGCCGGCCACGGTTTCGTCGTCATTGACGCGCACCACGATGCGGTTGGCGTCGATGTAATCGACCTCGCCGCCGCGGCGTGCACGCACGGCCGTGCCGGAATCGACCGCCACCGTGCGCTCTATGCCGGTGCCGACCAGCGCCTTTTCCGGGCGCAGGCAAGGCACGGCCTGGCGCTGCATGTTGGCGCCCATCAACGCGCGGTTGGCGTCGTCGTGTTCGAGGAAGGGGATCAGCGAAGCGGCCACCGACACGATTTGCCCCGGCGCGATGTCCATGTACTGCACCTGGTCCGGCGTGGCCAGCGTGAATTCGCCACGATGGCGGCAGGACACCAGTTCGTCGATCAGGCTGCCTTCGCCATCCAGCGTGGCATTCGCCTGGGCGATCACGAACTTGCCTTCTTCGATGGCGGACAGGTAGTCGATTTCGTCCGTCACGCGAGAATCGGACACCTTGCGGTAAGGCGTTTCCAGGAAGCCGTGCTCGTTGGTGCGCGCAAATAGCGCGAGCGAATTGATCAGGCCGATGTTCGGACCTTCCGGCGTTTCGATCGGGCACACGCGGCCATAGTGCGTGGGATGCACGTCGCGCACTTCAAAGCCGGCACGCTCGCGCGTCAAACCGCCCGGGCCCAGCGCCGATACGCGGCGCTTGTGCGTGATTTCCGACAGCGGGTTGGTCTGGTCCATGAACTGCGACAGTTGCGAGGACCCGAAAAATTCCTTGATCGCGGCGCTGATGGGCTTGGCGTTGATGAGGTCGTGCGGCATCAGGTTTTCGGATTCGGCCTGCGACAGGCGCTCCTTGACCGCGCGCTCGACGCGCACCAGGCCGGCGCGGAACTGGTTTTCCGCCAGTTCGCCGACCGACCGCACGCGGCGATTGCCGAGGTGGTCGATATCGTCGATTTCGCCATGGCCGTTGCGCAGTTCGACCAGTATGCCCACCACGGCCACGATGTCATCCACCGTGAGCGTGCCGGGACCCGCGTCGGCGCGCGAGCCCACGCGGTCGTAGAAGCGGCGCAGCCAGCCCGGCGTTTTTTCCTCGAGCTTGTCGGGATAGGCGCGGCGGTTGAATTTCATGCGGCCGACGGTGGACAGGTCGTAGCGGTCGGCGTCGAAAAACAGGCCCTGGAACAGCATTTCCACGGCTTCTTCGGTGGGCGGTTCGCCCGGGCGCATCATGCGGTAAATGGCCACCCGCGCCTGCCACTGGTCCAGCGTTTCGTCGGTGCGC
>JAEUNN010000132.1 GCA_016791085.1 Rhodocyclaceae bacterium
CCGTAAAACGCCGCCACGCGCTTTCGCGCGTGAGCAACCAGCCTGCGAATTTCAGCCACATCCTTGGCGGTGAGGTCGGGATCGACATAAATGCCTTCGCCGACATTGCGCAGGCCGGCCCCTTCCGGCCGTTCCATCGCGGTGGAAGCCGCCTTGGCAACCCCCATGGACAAAGCAAAAAATAGCACGCCGGTCAAATGCCCCCGATACCGCCGCAGGCGCGGCCGGGCATGCAATCGGTCGGTGGACGGGATGCGGAACGGACGGCGAAATTTGAACATTTGCGCTTGACCAATTTCAGGTTCGGGCAGCTTACGTTTCACTTTACTACAGCCGCATCGCGAATTCAGCCCCGTCCCGGCCAGCTTGCATGTCAGGCGCCACGGCGCGGCGCGGATGCGGTGTGGCGCCGAAGCTCGCCCCAGCCACCGGCGCAGCACCAAAGACGTGGCAGCGCCCAACAAAACGGCGGAATTTGGTGCGATAATGCGCGTCCCGCGTGGGTTGTTAGCTCAGTTGGTAGAGCAGCGGACTCTTAATCCGTAGGTCGAAGGTTCGAATCCTTCACAACCCACCAGAAATATCAAGGGCTTGGCAAGCGCCAAGCCCTTTTCGTTTTTGCCGGGCTAGCATCGCGCCCGGTTCCGTTTGTCGCGACCGCCACGGGACGCCCGCAGCGGATGGCGCAATACTGAACGTGCGTGAGCCGCCGGCCCGCACCGCCAGCGCGCAGCGGTTCTTCCGGTGGGTTCCGCCCTATACCGAGCATCGATGTTGCGTCACGCCCACACTTTGCCGCGGCGCCAGACGCCCGCGGCGGCGCTGTCGTGGCGGAGGCTCAGGCGGACGGCGGCCGCAGTGCGGCCGCTGCGCGCGCCAGGCGGCGTATGCCGTCCCAATCGGCGCGTGCGACCAGGTCGGCCGGCGCCAGCCAGGAGCCGCCCACGCAGCCCACATTCGGCAGAGCCAGAAATTCCGGTGCGGTTTCCAGGCTGATGCCGCCGGTCGGGCAGAAGCACAGATCCGGCAATGGTCCGGCCAGGGCTTTCAACATGCCCAGGCCGCCGGCCTGTTGGGCCGGGAACAGTTTGAGCGTATCGAATCCGGCGTCGCGCGCCGCCATGACTTCGGAAGGCGTCATGACGCCGGGCAGGAAAGGCCATGCCGCGTCGCGCGCGGCGGCCAGCAGTGCCGGCGTGGCGCCCGGCGATACGCCGAAGCGCGCCCCCGCCGCGCGCGCGGCGCGCAATTCTTCCGGCCGCGTGATGGTGCCGGCGCCAACGATGGCTTCCGGCAATTCCGCGGCGATGGCGTGTATCGCCGCCAGCGCCACCGGCGTGCGCAAGGTGACTTCCAGCACGCGTATGCCGCCCTCCACGAGCGCGCGCGCCAGCGGCACGGCGCGTTCCAGCTGTTCGATCACGATGACCGGCATGACCGGGCTGGCAGCAAGTATTTGTCTTGCGTTCATGGGTGTTTCTCCTCAAAGACTGATATTGGCAAACGTGGCGGCCGCGGCCGGGCTGCCGAACGTGACGGCGCCCTGTTCGGGCCCGGTGCAGTGGGTGCGCGCCGATACGAACAACTCGCGGCCGCAGCCATAGTCGTTGTCGCGCAAATCCGGCGCGGGCGGCCTGCGCGCGGCCAGGTCGGACTCGGACAGATGCACCTCCAGCGTGCCGGTTTCGGCGTCCAGAGTGATGACATCACCGTCCTGCACGCAGGCGAGCGCGCCGCCCGCCACGCATTCCGGCGTGACGTGTATGGCCGCCGGCACCTTGCCGGAGGCACCCGACATGCGCCCGTCGGTCACCAGCGCGACGCGATAGCCCTTGTCCTGCAGCACGCCCAGCGCCGGCGTCAGTTTGTGCAGTTCCGGCATGCCGTTGGCACGGGGGCCCTGGAAGCGCACGACGGCCACGAAATCGCGCTCCAGTTCGCCGCGCTTGAACGCCGCCAGCATCAGGTCCTGATCGTCGAACACGAGTGCCGGCGCCGTGACCACGCGGTTATTCGCGGGTACCGCGGAAACCTTGATGACCGCGCGGCCCAGATTGCCGGTCAGCAGCTTGAGCCCGCCGTCCGCCGAAAACGGCTCGGTGGCCGGGCGCAGCACGCCCAGGTCGCCGCTCGCGGGCGGCGCCTCGCGCCATTCCAGCCGTTCGTCGCGCAGCACCGGCTCGTGTGTGTAGCGCGCCAGTCCGCCTTCGCCCGCGACGGTGCGCACATCGTCATGCAACAGGCCGGCCGCGAGCAGTTCGCGGATCGTGTAACCCATGCCGCCGGCGGCGTGAAAATGATTCACGTCGGCGCTGCCGTTCGGGTAGATGCGCGCGATGAGCGGCACCACCGCCGACAGATCGGAAAAATCGTCCCAGTTGATCGCGATGCCGGCCGCCCGCGCGATGGCCACCAGGTGGATGGTGTGGTTGGTCGAGCCGCCGGTCGCCAGCAGGCCCACGATGCCATTCACGATGGCGTGCTCGTTTATGACTTCGGCGAGCGGCGTGTATTCGCGTCCGAGGTGGGTGATGCGCGCGGCGCGCTCGGCCGCGGCACCGGTCAGCGCGTCGCGCAGCGGCGTGCCGGGATGTACGAAGGCCGCGCCGGGCAGGTGCAGGCCCATGATTTCCATGAGCATCTGGTTGCTGTTCGCGGTGCCGTAGAACGTGCAGGTGCCGGGGCCGTGGTAGGCGCGCGATTCGGCCTCCAGCAGCGCCGCGCGGTCCAGTTTGCCCTCGGCGTGGAGCTGGCGGATTTTGGCTTTTTCGTCGTTGGCGAGCCCGGTGGTCATGGGGCCGGCCGGAACGAATAGGGTCGGCAGATGGCCGAACTGCAGCGCGCCTATCAGCAGGCCCGGCACGATCTTGTCGCACACGCCCAGACACAGCACGGCGTCGAACACGTTATGCGACAGCGACACGGCGGTGGCCATGGCGATCACGTCGCGGCTGAATAGCGACAGTTCCATGCCGGTCTGGCCCTGGGTGACGCCGTCGCACATGGCCGGCACGCCGCCCGCGAATTGCGCCACCGCGCCGGCGCGGCGCGCGGCCTGTTTGATCAGGGCCGGAAAGCGTTCCAGCGGCTGGTGCGCCGACAGCATGTCGTTATAGGCGGACACGATGCCGATCGCGGGCTGGCGGATTTCGCGCAGCATCAACTTGTCGGCGGGCTCGAACGCCGCGAACGCGTGCGCAAGGTTGGTACAGGATGCGTGGCCGCGCACGGGGCCGGCCGTGGCGGCCTTTTTGACGCGCTGCATATAAGCCGTGCGGCTTGCCAGGCTGCGCAGCACGATGCGTTGCGTCACGCGCGTTACGGTGTCATGGACTTGCATGGGTTCTCCTCCTCGATGGGTTGCCGCGCGGCGGTGAACTTGCCTACCCGCCGTCAATGTGGAGCACATGTTACGCGCCGAAAATTACACGTGTCAAGTCAAATCTGCGAAATTTTTCCAGCGCCTCTGCGCGCCATTCAATGGGCAAGCAGACGTCAATACGTTATTTGACAATGCGCAGGGAAATGCGCGCAGCGAGCGCCGCGGTCCGGCCGGGAAAAAATTTTGGCGCATTGCTTGACACGTGTCGCTTTCTGCGTTCAAATGTAGTCCGTGGATGCACCACGTTGCAAACGCGGCCCCGGCGATGTCCCGGGCGCCCGGCAAACCCACCGCACACAAACAAGCGAGGAGACCATGCAGGACGTACAAGCTTTCGATCTGGTGATATTTGGCGGCAGCGGCGATCTGGCCATGCGCAAATTGCTGCCCGCGCTGTATTACCGCCACCGCGACAGCGCCGACTGCAGCCAGTCGCGCATCATCGGCGTGGCAAGACAAGAGATGGAGCGGGACGAGTACCTGCGGCTGGTGGAACAAAGCTGCCGCAAATTCGTGCCGGCCGGGGATTTCGACGAGGACGCCTGGCGTTCGTTCGCCTCCCACCTCTATTACTACAACCTCGACGCCACGCGGCCGGCGTCGTACGACCATCTGGGCGCGATGCTGCAATCGCCCGACACCACGCGGGTATTTTTCCTGGCCACGGCGCCCGACCTGTTCGTGACCATCTGCAGCAATCTGGCCGCAAGCGGGCTGGTCACGCGCGAATCGCGCGTGGTGCTGGAAAAGCCGCTGGGGCACGACGTGGCCTCGTCGCAGCAGATCAATGCCGCGGTCGGCGCGATATTCGAGGAACACCAGATATTCCGCATCGACCACTATCTGGGCAAGGAAACCGTGCAGAACCTGCTCGCGCTGCGCTTCGGCAATGCTTTGTTCGAGCCGCTGTGGAACCGCGCGAATATCCGCGACGTGCAGATCACCATCGCCGAACAGGTGGGCGTGGAGCGCCGCGGCGAGTTCTACGAGCGCACCGGTGCGCTGCGCGACATGGTGCAGAACCACCTGTTGCAACTGCTGTGCATCGTCGCGATGGAACCGCCTTCGTCGATCGATCCGGATGCCGTGCGTGACGAAAAACTCAAGGTGTTGCGCGCCCTGAAGCCGCTCACCGGCGAGGACGTGGCGGCGCACACCGTGCGCGGCCAGTACCGCGCCGGCGCGATAGATGGCAAGCCCGTGCCCGGTTATCTGGAAGAACCCGGCATCGCCGCCGACAGCAATACCGAAACCTTCGTGGCCATACGTGCGCTGCTGGATAACTGGCGCTGGTCCGGCGTGCCCTTCTACCTGCGCACGGGCAAGCGCATGCAGGACCGGCTCGCTGAAATCGTCGTGAATTTCCGCGACCTGCCGCACAAAATCCTGCCCAGCGCCCCGGCCGGCGACCGCCCCGCGAACAGCCTGGTGATCCAGTTGCAGCCCGACGAAGGCGTGCAACTGCACATGATGGCCAAAACCCCCGGCGACGAAATGCGCATGAGCCCGGTGCATCTGAATCTGGATTTCGGCGAAACATTCAAGTCGCGCCAGTGGGACGCCTACGAGCGCCTGCTCATGGACGTGATACGCGGCAATCTCACGCTATTCATGCGCCGCGACGAACTGGACGCGGCCTGGCGCTGGGTGGAACCGATATTGCACGCCTGGCAGAAATCCGAAGACCGGCCCAAGCCCTATACGGCCGGCACCTGGGGCCCGGCCGCGTCGAACACGCTGGTGGCGCGCGACGGCCACTGCTGGCACGAGGATATCTGAATGGCCGCCGCACAAATTGCCGCGCCGCGGCGCGTCTACGACTGCGCGGATGCGCCCGCCCTGGCGCAACAGGCGGCGCGCCACGTGGCGGCGCTGCTCGCGCAGGCGATCGCAAG
>JAEUNN010000141.1 GCA_016791085.1 Rhodocyclaceae bacterium
GCCTGCGCGACGCGCTTGGACATGATTTCGGCGGCACCATAAATGGTATCCAGGCTTTTGGGAAAGCTGGACGCGAGGCGCCACTTGATTTGTGCTTGCGCCTTGACGATCGCCGGGAAACCGATAGCAGATGCGGCTACACCGGCTCCGGCAGCGTTTTTCAGAAATTTGCGACGCTCCATTTGAGGCTCCTCCTCGCACGCGAAAAAAACTTTGGCCAATTATAAAGTAGCATTTTGCCCGCCAGCATAGGTAAAAACCCGAAGGCGCGCAGCCCTGCCCGTCTAACTCCCTGCAATTTTCATGCGGTCGATCAGAATCGAACCGCTTTGTTTGGAGCCGCGCACGACGCGATCCGCGCCGATTTCGACTATGCCGCGGAACATGTCACGCAAATTTCCGGCGATGGTGATTTCGTGCACCGCGTGGCGGATTTCTCCGTCCTCGACCCAATATCCGGCCGCGCCGCGGGAATAATCGCCGGTCACGTAATTCACGCCGTGCCCAAGCAGTTCCGTGACCAGCAGGCCGCGCCCCATGAGTTTGAGCATGGCATCGAGCTTGCGATCGCCGCCGGACAGCAGCAGATTATGCGCGCCGCCGGCATTGCCGGTCGTTTGCATGCCCAGTTTGCGCGCCGAATAAACGGACAGGAAATATCCGTTCAGCACGCCATTGCCGACCACCTGGCGCTCACGCGTCGCCACCCCCTCTTCGTCGAAGGTGCCGGAGCCCAGTCCCTTGCGGATGAAAGGCCGCTCGAAAATATTCACGCACGGCGCAAAAATCTGTGCGCCGAGCGCATCCTGCAGAAAGGACGATTTGCGATAAAGCGCGCCGCCGCTCGCTGCATACACGAAATTGCCGAGCAAGGCACAGGCCAGCGGCGCTTCGAACAACACCGGCACCTCGCAGGTTTTTACCTGGCGCGCGGAAAGCCGCGACAGCGCGCGGCGCGCGCAATAGTCGCCGATTACCGCCGGATCGGGCAATTCGGCGGGATCGCGGCGCGTCACATACCAGTCGTCGCGCTGCATGTTGTCGCCGCTGCCGGCAATTACCGCGCAGGATACATAGTGCCGGGATGCCGGATAGCCCCCCAGGAAACCCAGACTGTTGGCGGACACGAAATGCGATTGCTGCGCCGACACGCTGGCGCCCTCGGAATTGGTGATGTTGTCGCTCACCGCAAACGCGGCCGCCTCGCAACGGCGTGCAACATCGATGGCGTCCTCGATGGGCAGGTTCCAGGGATGGTACAGATCGAGATCGGTGAAATCGGTGGCCAGCAGGTCCGCGTCCGGCAAGCCGGCGCAAGGATCATCCGCGGTAAACCCGGCGATCGACAGCGCCGCATCCACG
>JAEUNN010000203.1 GCA_016791085.1 Rhodocyclaceae bacterium
CCGCAAGCACCACCACCACGAACTGACCTTCGGCATCATGTACGCCTTCCACGAAAATTTCGTGCTGCCGCTCTCGCACGACGAAGTCGTGCATGGCAAGGGCTCGATGATAGGCAAGATGCCGGGCGACCGCTGGCAGAAGTTCGCCAACCTGCGCCTCTATTACGCCTTCATGTACGCGCACCCGGGCAAAAAGCTGCTGTTCATGGGCGGCGAATTCGCCCAGGAGCGCGAGTGGAATCACGACGCCGGCCTGGACTGGCATTTGCTCGGGCGGCCCGAGCACGCCGGCATGCAGCGCCTGATACGCGATCTGAATCGCACCTATCGCAGCATTGCCGCATTGCACGAACTGGATTTCGAGCCCGCCGGCTTCGAATGGATAGATCACGCCGACGCGGAAAATTCGGTGCTAAGTTTTCTGCGCCACGGCCGGCGGGCCGACCGCTGCGTGCTGGTGGTGTGCAATTTCACGCCGGTGGTGCGCCATGGCTATCGCGTGGGCGTTCCGCATGGCGGCTATTACCGGGAAATTCTGAATAGCGATGCCGCGCTCTACGGCGGCAGCGACGTGGGCAACCCGCCCGGCCTGCATGCCGTGGCGCTGCCCATGCACGAGCGGCCCTACTCGCTGCAACTCGATCTGCCGCCCCTGGGCGCGCTGTGGTTCGAGTGGCAGGCGGCCTGACAGCCGGCCGCGCCGGGCCGATCAGCCGCCCAGCGCGGCAAGCATGTCCACGGTTATCAAGGTGATGCCGCGCTCGGTGCGGTAGAAGCGGCGCGCGTCCTCGGCCGCATCTTCGCCTACCACCAAACCTTCGGGAAGTTTGCAGCCGCGGTCTATGACCGCGTGGCTGATGCGCGCGTGGCGGCCTATTTCGACCTCCGGCAACAGCACCGACCAGTCCACGCGCGCATACGAATGGATGCGGCAGTTGGAAAACAGCAGCGAGCGGTTGATCGTGCCGGATATGATGCAGCCGCCCGACACCATGGATTCGATCGCGCAACCCACCCGGCCGGGCGCGTTATGCACGAATTTCGCGGGTGGCAGTTGTTCCTGGTAGGTCAGGATGGGCCAGGATTTGTCGTACAGATTCAAAGCCGGCCGCGTGGCGGTCAGATCGATGTTGGCCTCCCAGTAGGCGTCTATCGTGCCGACGTCGCGCCAATACGCTTCGGATTCCGATTCGCCCGCGGCCTGCACGCAGGACAGGCCGAAAGGATGGGCCAGCACCACGCCTTCGGCCACCGCGGCCGGAATGATGTTGCGGCCGAAATCGTGATCGGATGTGGCGTCGGCGGCATCGCGCCGCAAGGCGTCGTACAGCCAGGCGGCGTCGAATACATACACGCCCATGCTGGCCAGCGCGACATCCGGCTTGCCCGGCATGGCGGGCGGATCGGCCGGCTTTTCCACGAAGTGCGTGACCTGCCGCCGGGCATCCACGGCCATCACGCCGAATGCCGTGGCGTCCTGACGCGGCACTTCGATGCAGGCGCAGGTGACTTTCGCGCCGTTATCGACGTGGTCGGCCAGCATGATGGCGTAATTCTGTTTGTAGATATGGTCGCCCGCCAGCACCACGATATATTCCGGCGCATAACTTTCGATGATGTCGAGATTCTGATACACGGCGTCCGCGGTGCCGCGGTACCAGGATTCCTCGTCCAGACGCTGCTGGGCCGGCAGCAGGTCGCAAAATTCGTTCATTTCCGACTTCAGGAAAGCCCAGCCACGCTGCAGGTGGCGCAACAGGCTGTGCGACTTGTACTGGGTCAACACGGCGGCGCGGCGTATGCCGGAATTCAGGCAGTTCGACAGCGTGAAATCGACGATGCGAAATTTCCCGCCGAAATACACCGCCGGCTTGGCGCGCCGGTCGGTCAGGTTTTTCAGGCGGCTGCCGCGCCCGCCCGCCAGGACCAGCGCCATGGCGCGCTTGGGCAGTTGCAGATTGCGGGTCAGTGCATCGGTTTCCATGGTATTTCCCTCCTCCACCATGCAATTATCGTGGCCGTCCGCTCACCCGCCGGGCTGGCCCCTGGCGGCGCTCATTTCGCGGCGCCCGCCGTATCGGGCGCGGCGCCCGCGGCGGCCAGCTTGCTCCATACCGTGCGGACCGCAGCCAGCAAAGCCGCGATGATAGGCTCGCGCTCGCGTTCCGCGAGGAACACGAACCACAACGTGGTGTCGCAGCGCGCCTTGGGCCATATCACCGCGTCGCGCGCTTTCACGGCGGCGCGGGCCTGGTCTTCGCGCATGAGCCCCAAGCCCATGCCGGCGATCACGAGGCTGCTCAGCAATGCTTCCTGATCCGCCTCGACCACCTTGCCCGGCACCGTGGAGCGGCTGCGGAACAGCGCTTCGACCATTTTGCGGTGCGTGCTCACGTGCGGTGCAAACACCCAGGGCATGGCCGCAATATCGTCCCATTCGGCCTTTTGCAGGCGCTTGCGCCAGGCAGCGGGCCCGACCACGCAATACACGATGTCGCTGAGGCGCAGCGCCGCCACGCCCGGAACATTCAATTCGCCGAAATAGAAGCTCGCATCGAGTTCCCCGGTGCGCACGGCCTCCAGCGCTTCGCCGCTCACGTGCTGGTGCACCTCGAGTTCGACCAGCGAATGGCGCGCCAGCATGACATTGACCAGATCGCCCAGGCGTATGAATTCCGGATCGCTCACGGCGCCCAGACTTAGTTTGCCGGCCACGGCACCGCGCAAATGGGCGGCTTCGTTGCGCAATTCCTGCGCCGCCTGCAGGACTTTTTCGGCGCGCGCGAGCAATCTGCGTCCGCCTTCGGTGAGCACCATGCCGGCCGGCGTGCGCTCGAACAGACCGACCTGCAACTCTTCTTCGAGTGCCTTGATCTGCGCCGTAACCGCCGGCTGACTCAAGTGCAGCTTTTCGGCCGCGCGCGTGAGTTGCCCGAATTCGGCTACCGCCGCAAACGTTCTGAGTTGGTAGATTTCCATTTTTTTCCTCCCGCCATCCCTGTCCCACGCAGGTCCTTCCGCGGTGCGTCCCTGTCGCGCGTCTTATCGGCGCCATGGCAAACCCTGTCCCGGCTTGCGCGCGGCACCGACGGAATTTTGACCGTCGCGCATTGTGTTACGCGTGCTTGCCCCGTGCAAGCACGAAACGCCTGCCGCAACGCCGCGCAAATGCCGGAGCGGTATTTGTGCCACTAATGGGCCGGATAAAAAAAAACGATTGGATTCCGGCAACTGTCATCGGTATTCTGTCGTTGTGCACTGCAACATCGCTGCCTGGATGGACAGGCTGGTGCTGCGGTAGATGAATACGGGCGTGCTGGAGCCTCCTCCTTTCCGGCACGTTTTTGTCCCGGCACACCATTTGCGCTTCGGGCCCGCCCGCCCCCTCCTCCAGTTTCACAGGGCGGCCCGAATCGGTGTGCCGGGCCTTTTTTTGCACCTCCCCCAAGCCCTCTATCCGAGCCACCGCGTCCAGCGCGCCAAGCTGTGCACCTGCGCATGCAGGCAGTCGGCCAAGCGCCTGGGCGACACACGCCGGAATGCGTCAATGATTTTGAGACACTTCGGTCAGGTGTTCAGGGAACATCCTGTGCAGAGGTTGAAGCTGTCGGCGGCGGATTGATCCAGGCCGCCGGGGGTTTGGGTGGATGTCGTGGCAGGGCGTTCACGAAACGCTTCGGCCTGCGCCGACCGCCCGTCAGCAAAGTTCCTGGCAAATTCTGTCGCCAGGGCGAGGGTGACCCCGCCCGGCGCATCGGTCGAGCCTCAGGGCTTCCAAGCGTTCAGTTCGCAGGTCGCCTGCTCGTCGGGACTGGTCAGACTGCCACCAGCCTGGGACTTGCACAAGCGGGTCGACTGCTGATTGTCCTGGGACGTGGTGCGCGCCCACACGGTCACCAAGCCGGAATTCTGGATGGTCTGGTTGCAACCGGCGAGGGCGTAAAAGGCGTGGATCGCATTGCGTTCGAAGTAGGTAAGCCACTCATGGTTGCTGTCCTGGTCGGCAAACCATTTCTCCCAGCGCCCGCCGCTTCCGTCCACATTCACGGTCCATCCGTCTGCGCGACGCTCGTGGCCGAACTCTGCGTTGTCCCAGTGCATGCCTACGGCGCCCTTGGAGGAGCCTTATCCGGGCAGCGGGCGGTTCAGCCGCGGCCCCGCGGATACGCTCCATTGACGGCGCGGCGTGCCTGCGCCGGCGCGTCATCGATGCTCGATAAGTTCTTATTGCACGGCTTTTAACTGCACTTTATGGATCGGAGTCAGTTATGCATCCCTTGCCCCAGATCGCACCGCAGATCAAGCAAATGCGCTTGTCCGGCGTGCTCGATTCGCTCGAAGTAAGCAACCGTCAGGCGATCGAGGCCAAGCTCGCCTATACCGATTTCCTGGCCCTGCTGCTGCAGGACGAAATCGCCCCCCGCGAGCAGCGCCAATTCGCGCAGCGGCCGCGCCGCGCGCCGGTAATGAACGACACGACGCTGGAGCGCTTCTACCGCCATGGCTCCCCCACTCTTGATGGCGCGGTGCTCGCCGAACTGGCCACTTGTCGCTTTGTGTTCGAGCAGGCCCTGCGCCAGATCGCGGCCGGCGAAATTTAGCGCAAGCGCACCCACCCGCGGCGCGCCACGGCACAACCCGGAACGGCACCGCGCCGGCCAACTTTCGGTGTGCGATTCGCTTGCGGCGCAGGCACAAAATCCGCCCTGGCCCCGCAAAGACACCAGCCACCCGGGGGCATTCATGCGCGCAATGGCGGGAATCAGAAAATACGATTGGATGGACGCGCCGGCGCCCGGTATGCTGTGATTGTGCACTGCAACAACGCAAGGCCGTACGGGCGTGGGAACGCGGTGCTACGTCGCTTCGGGCGTGCTGGAGCTTCCTCCGTTCCGGCACGTTTCTTGTACCCGGCGCGCCATTTGCGCTTCGAGCCTGCCCGCCCCCTCCTCCAGTTTCACAGGGCGACTCGAAACGGTGCGCCGGGACTTTTTTCTCCCTTGCCTGACTGCCATGACACGCTCACCGCGCCGGTCCGTACGGCATCGCCGCGGCACTCCAGGCAACTGCCGGCGCCCCCCTGAAATCCCGCATGAACAGGACCTCCGGTATTTGCCGCAGCGATATCCTGGATCAGAAAATACGATTGGAAATGCGCAGGCGCAACCAGTATTCTTTCGTTGTGCACTGCAGCATCGAATGCTCAAGCGCAAGCGATGAAGCAGTCCGGAATTGGTTCGGGCGTGCTGGAGTCTCCTCCTTTCCAGCACGTTTTTTCCCGGCGCGCCATTTGCGCTTCGAGCTTGCCCGCCCCCTCCTCCAGTTTCATAGGGCGACTCGAATCGGTGCGCCGGGTCTTTTTTTCCTGCGCCTGGGCGCAAGCATCCCCCGCGTACCTTTAGCCGGCGCCAGCCGGACCAGAATGGCCCGTGTACGGCCGGCCCTAACTTCAGTGTTTCACGCCGCTTTGCAGGGCGGCGTGCAGCGCGCCGGTTTCGGAACGCAAGGCCTGCAGGCGTTCGGACAGCATTCGCAAATGCTGTTCCAGCATGCGCGACAATTCCCGCGTCGCCGCCAGCGGCGATCCGGCGACCGCCCGCGTGGCGTCGATGCGCGCCTGCAACTCGCGCAGCATGGGTTGCATGTCAGCCGGCTGGGCGGCTATGAACGATTCGATCATGGAATTGCGCTCTGTGAAATAGGCGCTCGGGTCGCGCTCTGCCAGGTTTTTCCAGTGGTCGAAATCGAAGTCGTCGGAATCGGGCATGTTCAGTCAATCGGCATGGGTTCGGCCG
>JAEUNN010000292.1 GCA_016791085.1 Rhodocyclaceae bacterium
TATTGCGATAATCGGGTTTTTCCGCACGGAGGCTTCCATGCAGCTGACCAAACCCATACTTGTGCGCGGGGGCGCGATTGCCGGCGGCCGGCTGCCGCTGGTTTGCACTCCGCTGGTGGCGCGCGACGAGGACGGCTTGCGCGCCGAATTGGCTGCGGTGTGCGCCAAGGCGCCGGACCTGATCGAATGGCGCGTGGATTTTTTCGGGCCGATTGCCGAGACCGGCCGCGTGCTCGCGGCGGCACGCGGCCTGCGCGAGGGGGCAGAGGGCATACCGATCATATTCACGCGCCGCTCCACGCGCGAGGGCGGCCAGCCCATAGCCTTGTCGGAACAGCAGGTGCTGGAACTTTATGAAGCCGTGTGCGATGCGGCCTGCGTGGATTTCGTGGATTGGGAACTGAGCGGCGAGCCCGCGCACCTGCAGCGCGCACTTGCCGCCGCGCACCGCAACGGCGCCCAGCTGATCGCCTCGTTCCACGATTTTGCGCGCACGCCGCCGGCCGCCGCCATCGTGGACAAATTTCTCGCCGCGGCCGCGGCCGGCGCCGACATCGCCAAGGTGGCAGTCATGCCGCAGGATGTGGGCGACGTGCTCACCCTGCTGTCCGCCACGCTGGAAGGGCACCGGCGCATCGCGCTGCCCATCGTGAGCATGTCCATGGGTGCCTATGGCTCGCTCACGCGGCTAATAGGCTGGGCCTTCGGGTCCTCGATCACGTTCGCGGTCGGCGACAAGGCGTCGGCGCCCGGGCAAGTGCCCATAGACGAACTGCGCGCGGTGCTGGAGGCCGTGCGGCGCGCCATGGGCGTGGAGTAAAAGCAAGGCGGCCGGGCCGCGAATATGGCGCAGCCGGCGTGCGTGATGAGCGTTGCGGCCGCTGTGCAGCCGGCGCGGGCATGGCGCCAGGTCGGCGCCGCCCCTGCGCCAGCCATGGCGCGGCCCTTCGCGCCCGGCCCTACGCGCCTGCCGCGCACACGGCACGCCCCATGCCGGCCGCCGGCCCTCGCACCCGCCCGCCTGGCGCGGGCGGCAGGTTGCCGCCGCGGCCGCCCTCAGCCGGCCGTTCTGCCGTTGCGCGCGGCGCGCGTTCTGTCCAGCCAGGTGAGCACCGTGGCAAGCAGGCTTTCGGGCGGAAATGGCTTGGCGATGAAATCGTCCATGCCGGCTTCCAGGCAGCGGTCGCGGTCCTCCGCGAAAGCATTGGCGGTCATCGCCACGATGGGGGTATGCGCGAACGCCGGCAGCGTGCGCAACATGCGGGTTGCTTCCAGGCCGTTCAGCCTGGGCATGCGCACGTCCATCAGGACGAGGTCGTAGCCCCGGCGTTGCGCCATGTCCAGAGCCTGTTCGCCGTCCTCGGCCATTTCCACCCTGAGCCCCACGTCCTCGAGTATTTCGAACGCAATTTCGCGGTTCAATATTTCGTCTTCCACCAACAGCACGCGCGCCCCGGCGTAGTCGTTGCGCAGCCTTTCCAGCACCACCCGATCGTCCAGCGGCAGGTCGGGCAGCACCTCGGCCTGCACGGACTGCAGGCGCACCGTCAGCGTGAAGGTGCTGCCGGCGCCCGGCGCGCTCTTCACCGTGACGTCGCCGTCCATCATGCGCGCCAGGCGGCGCGAAATCGCCAGGCCCAGGCCGGTGCCGCCGAAGCGGCGCGTCATGGAATCGTCGGCCTTTTCGAAAGCATTGAACAACCGGATCTGATCTTCCTGCGCGATCCCTATGCCGCTGTCGGCGACCTCGAAGCGCAGCGTCGCCGCATTGCCCGAGTCGCGCACTTCGCGCGCGCGCACCGCCACCCAGCCGTGGTCGGTAAATTTGACCGCGTTGTCGATCAGATTGAGCAATACCTGTTCCAGCCGGCGCGGGTCGCCCAGGAAGCGCCGCGCGCCCAGTTCGGGGTCCACGTCTATGCGCCAGTCGAGCCGCTTTTCCGCGGCCTTTTCGGCCAGCACGCGCAGCGGGTTTTGCAGCACCTGGTCCGGCACGAACTCGACGGACTCTATGGTGAGCCGTTCCGACTCGATTTTGGTCACGTCCAGCAGATCGGCAATCAGCGCCATAAGTTGCCGCGAGGCCTGCGCCGCCTTGCGCAACTGGTCCGCCTGGCGCGGATCGACGGCGCGCCGCAAGGCCATTTCGGTCATGCCCATGATCACGTTGAGCGGGGTGCGCAGTTCGTGGCTCATGTTGGCGAGAAAGTTGGTTTTGGCGCGGTTGGCGGCTTCGGCCGACTCTTTGGCGATGGACAGCGCCAGCGTGCGTTCTTCCACCAGCGCGCGGATTTCGTCCTCGGCACGGCGGCGCCGGTCTATGTCTTCGATCACCGCGATGAAGTAGAGCGGCGCCCCCAGGCTGTCGCGTATCAGGGACAGCGTGACCAGTATCCACAGCACCGATCCGTCCTTGCGCCGGCAGGGCTGTTCGGACGCGAACGATTCGATGTCCCCGGCCAGCATGCGCGCGATATTGGCGCGCTCGGCTTCCGCATCGTCCGAACTGCCCATCTGGTGCATGGATTGATCGAGCATTTCGTCGCGCGTGTAGCCGGTAATGGCGCACAGGCGGTCATTCACGCCCAGCCAGCGGCCGTCGTGGCCGACTTGCGCCATGCCCACACCGGCACGGTCGAATATCGCGCGAAAGCGCGCTTCGCTCTCGCGCAGCGCAAATTCGACCTGGCGGCTGCCGGTCACGTCCTGCACCACGCCGATCACGCGGCCTTGCGGCGATTGCGGCGCCGCGTAGCGGCGGCCATGGGCGCGTATCCAGCGCGGGCGCTCGTCGTCCTGATGCTGCAAAAATTCGACCGAGGCGGTATCCGAATCGTCCAGCGCGCGCAGCAGCGCGTCCGCCACACGTTCGCGGTCGGTGCTGCCCACGCAGTCCAGGAAAGAGTGCCAGGGCAGTTGCGCGGCATCGCCGCTGACGCCGAGTATGGCCCGGGTGCGCTCGCCCAGGTAAATTTCCTGCCGCGCGCGGTCCAGTTCCCAGGGCCCCAAGCCGGCCACTTCCAGCGCCAGGCGCAGGCGCTCTTCGCTTCGTTCCAGCGCGATGTCGGTCTGGCGGCGCTCCAGCGCCATCTGTATGGTGGCGTGCAGGGCGCGCTCGGATATGGGTTTCAGCAGATAGCCATAGGGGTTGGTGGCGCGCGCGCGATCCAGCGTGGAATTTTCACTGTGCGCGGTCAGGTACACCACCGGCGCCGGGCACAAGCGGCGCAGCCGCTGTGCCGTTTCCACGCCGTCCATGCCGCCGGCCAGGCGTATGTCCATGAGCACCAGGTCGGGCTGCGCCTGTTCTGCCAGCGCCAGTGCTTCTTCGCCCCCGGCCGCCACGCCGGCCACGCGGTAACCCAGCCCCTGCAGCATTTCGGAAAGATTGAAGGCGATGATGCGTTCGTCCTCCACGACCATGATGGCGGCCGACATGTCAGGCACTCCCCATTTGGAAACGAACCACGAATTGTTTGGGTGCGGAGCGGCTGATGGCGAAACTTCCGCCCACCTGGTCCGCCAGCAGATGCACGAGTTTCAGGCCCAGGGTCTGGTTTCCGTTGGCATCCAGGCCGTCGGCCAGCGGCACGCCGTCGTCACCCACGGACAGCACCGTCATGCCGTCCGTATCGGGCCGCAGCAACACCTGTATGGTGCCGCCGCGTGCGTCCGGAAAGGCGTGCTTGAGCGCGTTGGTCACCAGTTCATTGACGATGAGCCCGCAAGGTATGGCGATATCTATGGGCATGGATACCTGCTCGGCGGCGATAGACAGATTGATCTGGCCGGCGCTGCCGGCGCTCGATTCCATGAGCATGGGCAGCAGCAGTTCCAGGAAGCTGCGGAAATCGACCCGCTCGAAATCCTGCGACTGATACAGCGTCTGGTGGATCAGCGACATCGAGCGCACGCGGTTGCGGCTGCCCTCGAGCGCTTCGCGCACGGTCGGATCGTCGATGCGGCGCGACTGCATTTCGAGCAGGCTGTGAATGATCTGCAGGTTGTTTTTGACGCGGTGGTGAATTTCGCCCAGCATCAAATCCTTTTCGCGCAGCGCCGCTTCGATGCGCGCCATGCGCTCGCGCCGCTCGGATATGTCCATGATGGCCGCCAGCACCATGGGGCCTTCGCCGGTATCTATGGCACTAACCGCCACTTCGGCCGGAAATTCCGCGCCGCCCTTGCGCCGCACCGCTATTTCCATGCCGGCGCCGAGCGGATGGGCCTGCGCCTGGATCAGGAACTGGGTGCCGAAAGTGGCTTGTCCGGCCGCCGGCGCGGCCGACGCCAGCACTTCCACGGGCTGGCCGAGAAGTTCTTCGCGCGCAAAGCCGAATATGCGTTCGGCCTGGGCGTTCACCAGCATGATCACGCCCTCGGCGCTCACCAGCAAGGTTGCGCTGGGTGAACATTCCACCACCTGGCGCAGGCGCTCGCGTTGCGTGCGGGCGTCGGTAATGTCGGCGCAGGAGCCGATATAGCCGGCAAACTGACCGTCCGGCAGATAGCGCGGCACGCCGCGGTCGAGGATCCAGCGATAGGCGCCGTCATGGCGGCGCAGGCGATACACCATTTCGAACGGCTGGCGCGCGCGGAAAGCCTGCATGTAGGTGTCCATGCAGGTTTCGAAATCTTCCGGATGCACGCCTTCGGCCCAGCCCACGCCGCGCTCCTGCTCCAGGCTGCGGCCCGTGAAGCGCAGCCAGGTTTCGTTGAAAAAGCCGCACAGGCCGTCGGTGCCGGCCATCCACAGCAACACCGGCGCGGAATTGGCCATGTTGCGGAACAATTGTTCCGGATGTTCTTCTTCGCGCAGCACGCCGCCGGCCGGTTCAAGCACTTGCACCATCGTGTCCCTCCCCTGCCGGTGTAATGCCCAGCGCCTGCCAGCGCGCCGCGCAGACTGCCAGCGCGGCACGCACCCGCACACCGCCCTGCCCGCTCGGCTGCAGCCCGTATGCGCCCGGCGCCTCGGCCAGCGCCGTGGCGGCATCCAGCGCCAGCGCGTGCCAGCGCGGCAAACTGTGCGCGAGCGCATCCGCCGCCACCAGGCCGCGCGCCACCAGCGTTCCCAGCGCCGCGTCGGCGCAGGCGGCGTGCCAGCCGCTGTCCTCGGCAAAACAGTCCAGCAGCGTGGCCAGCACGGGGTCGCCGCTGGCGCGCGCCAAATCCGCGCCCTGCGCCAGCAATACTTCTTCCCACAAAGGCTTGACGACGAAATTCAGCGCGAAATAACTTTCCTGCCAGTCGTAAGTCACCAGCAGGCGCTCCACGCAGGCGCGCATGCCCTGCCAGCACGGCGCCTGTTCCCACTCGGCGGCGGCGGTGGCACCCAGCTCCGGCCAGGCCGCCTGCATCTGGCGCAGGCGGTAAGCCAGGCGATGCACGCGCTGCATTTCGTCGGCCGCCTGCATGGCCAGCATGACCGTCAGGCGTCCCCAGGGCGCCAGCGCGCCGGCATAGGCGGCGACCATCTGCAGGCCGTGCAGCGGGTAGCGCGCCGGCGCCACCAGCTGCGTCCACAGCAGGCGCGCCGGCGCATCCGGCACATTCTGGCCGGGCGCATGGCAAACGCGATCGAGGTGGATTTCCTGCTCCAGCTTGCGCCGCACGTAAGTCGCGTAAGTGGTGCCCTGCGGGTCGCGCACCGGTTCGTCGCCGGGCGCGGCAGCGGGCTGGTGCTGGCGGTACCATTCAGCCACCGGGGTATCCACGGCAAATCCGCACTGCGGGTAATAGTGCAGGCGCGAGCCGACTATTTCGTAGTCGCTCGGCACTTTGCGCTGGCCCATAAGATGCCAGTAAGTTTTCTGTCCGGTTTTCGGCGGCTGCACCGTCAGTCCTCGCTCCACAGTGCCGTGTCGTCGGTCAGCGCCAGCCGCCCGGCATAACCGGTCATGACCTGTTGCAGCGCCGCGCCCAACACGACCGGGCGGCCCAGCAACGCTTCCACGTCGGCCCGCGCGAGGCGCAGGCGGCCCGGCGCCGATACGCGCAAATAGCCGCCGCGATCGACCACCGCCGCGCCGGGATTGGCGGCCTGCAAGGCGGCCACGATGGCGGCCGACAATGTGCCCGCGCGCAGCACCGGACCTACCGCCATTGCTGGCATGGCGGCCGGCTCAGCCATCGTTTGCAGGCACAGCGTCGACCCATACCACGCCGCCTTCCACGCGCACCGCAAGCGGCACCAGCGCCACCTTGCAGGGATTCACGCCGGCACCGCTGCAGGCGTCGTACTCCCAATGGTGGATGGCGCACACGATGCGGCCGCCGACGAGGCGTCCGCTGCTGAGCGGTGCGCCCAGGTGGGCGCAGCGGTCGACATAGGCGAATATGCCGTCGCCCTGGCGCAGCAACAGCACCGGCACGCCGTCCACCACGCAGCGGCGCAATTCGCCTTCCCACAGATCGTCGCTTTGCAGGGCGCGGCTAAACATCGCCGGCTCCGCTGGCGGAAGGCGCATGTTCGGCGCCGCTCACCCGGCGCACGCTCACGCAATCGAGCGCGGCCAGGCCGGCGTCGCGCACGCTGTAGTGCGTGGGCAGGCGCCGGCCGTCGTGGAACACCGCGAGCGGCCCCTCGTAAGCCACCCGCACGCGCGCCGAAGCGCGCAACTGTTCGGCCAGCCGCACCATGCTCCAGTCTTCGTGGGCAAGGATGAGCAGACCCATGGTGTCGCCCTCGAGGAAGCCGTACAGCGGCGTCAGCATCGCCTCATTCCCCGGCCTCGCCTGGCCCGCGCCGCAGCCAGGCGTAGTCGCCGCCATAGGCATCTTTGCCCCAGGTGGCGAAATTGAGGCCCGAATACTGCGTCAGGAAGGCGATCAGATTGCCCGGCGCCTCGCCCGCCAGCACGCGTTTCACCACGTCCTTGTGGCGCGCATAGCGGGCCGGGTCCTGCTGGAATATCCAGCGGCAAGGTTCCGAACAGAAGGTGTAGGTATTGCCCTCGTGCCGGCACTGGCACACGCTGTTTTGCGCCGGCGTGCCGCCGCACAGCACGATCTGGCACAGGCTGCAGAAGGTCGGGATGGCGGTGCCATGCACGGCCAGATCTACGCCGGCGTCGGTGCGCTCCCATTCGCGCGCGATATTTTCCCAGACCGGTTCCAGCTGCGGAAACGACGCCGCATACTTGCCGCGCAGCCAGTCGCGTTCGGCCGGCCCCGGCAGCGCAAGATGGAACCACACGCTGGCACGATAGCTGTAGGCGCTGGCATAAACCATGTGGTGGTAGTAATCCAGCGCCTGCTCGAACAGCGGCCAGTACCAGGGGCGTTGCAGGCCATAGCGCGCCAGGCTGTCGGCGAATTGTTCGAGCACCCACTCCTGCATGAATTCCTTGAACGAGTGCGTGCGCCGCGCGACCGGCGTCAGGTAATCCATGGTGAAGCCGGTCGCCACCGCGAACAGCAAAAAGCTGCGCCAGAACCATTTGTCCAGCAGGTACTGGGCATAGGCGCGGTCGTGCTGCACGAGAATTTCCAGCACCGCCGGCCCGATCTGGGCGTGACGCGCCTCGTCGGTCTGTATGCTGGACAGCATTTGCTCCAGCAGCCGGTCGCCGACACTGTCGCACAGCGCCGTGAGCGCCGTGAATTGCAGGTTGGTGAAGCCGGTTTCGAATACGAAATTGGTCGCTACCGCAAATTCTATCGGGTCCGCGAGCAACAGCAATTCGTCGAAACAATGGCGCGCCGCGATCGCCACCCAGTCATTGGAGTGATAGAAGCGATGCGTCCAGTCGAATTGCGCGTCCGCGGCCAGATAGGGATGCATGAGGCGCAAAGGAATCTGCGTATGGCGCAACTCGTCCAGCGCCCCGAACAGCGCGGTACTGCGCCAGGCACTGGTGCGCCCGAAGCGCGCCGCGCGCAAATTGCCCACCACGGCCGCAAATTCGGCCAAGGGCAGCAAGGCGGTATGCAGTTTGAGGCCGCTATTCCATTCCGGCGCCAGACGGTCGCGCTCGGCTGCGCGCCCCAGGGCTTCGGCCACGGCGGCCACGGCGGCTTCCTTGTCGCTTTGCCCGCGCGCGTATTCCGCAAAACTGGTGCGGAAAGGCTCTTCCCAGGCCGACCAGGCTTCTTGCGGTAGCCAGGGCCGGCCGCTCACGGCCTCGGGAAAGGCCTGCGCTTCCGGCACATAAGAGAGGCGCCAATCCAGCTTGCGCGCGAGATCCTGCCACTCGTCGCGCGCGAGCGCGCGACCTATGCCGCGGTTCTGCTGTGCCGATCCCATGCCCATTCGAGTTGTGATAGCAACTATTTTTGTGTGTGCCACGCCGCCACAGGCCATGGCACGGCTGACCCGGGTCCGCCTGCGGCGCACCCGGGCCTCGTGTCGGCTACAAGGATAGGCGATTACCCTCCGATTCGACAAGCATACCCGCACCCGCCGCGCCGGCGTGGCGCGGCAAACGCGCGACACCCCTGCATGCGCGCGGCAGCGCGGACCGGTGTGCCCTATGGCTGGGCGAAAGGCTTGCGCGCGGCCACATTGACCAGGGTTTCTTCGCGCTTTGCCGGCACCCCGAAGCCGAAAAATTCGACCGCCCCGAGGTCCGGACGGCTCCACCACAAATAGGGCAAGGAAACGTTGTGCGCCTCGAAGCGGAAGCCCTGCCGGCGCAGCATGTCCAGATATTCGTCCGCGCTGCGCTGCACGTCCATGGGATGCCGGAACAGCAGGCGGATCATCCACGAGTGGATATAGGCGCGCGTCGATTCCGCAAACAGCAACAGGCCGCCCGGCTTGAGCACGCGGTGAAATTCGGCCAGCGCCGCATGCTGATCGACCAGGTGGTGGAAAGTCTGATGGCAGAACACGATATCGACGCTGGCATCGTCAAGTTCCAGCGCGGCGCAGGAATTTTTGCGCAGTTCCACCGGCAGATTGCCGGCCGCGACCACGCGCCCGGAAAATTCGAGATTGCGCGGATCGACATCCACGCCGATGATGAGGCGCGGATCGAAAGCCTGCTGCAGCAATGCAAACGACTTGCCCTGCCCGCAACCCGCGTCCAGCAACAGCGGGCGCTGCGGCAACCCGTCCGGCCCGACCAGGCGCAACAAATCCTGGATGGCGATTTTGAGCACATGCTGCGCCCAGGTTTC
>JAEUNN010000310.1 GCA_016791085.1 Rhodocyclaceae bacterium
CTACGCAGGCAGCGGCCCGGCCGCGCGCAAGGCGCTCAGTTTGGGTAGGGTGCAATCCCCGCCAGGGAATTGCACCGGGAGCATCGCGGCATGCGGCGTAATTCCCTGCGCGGATAACGCCCTGCGCGGGCTTGCGAACCCCAACATTGGCGTGTCGCGAAGCGCCGATGTTGGGCTTCCTGCCGCCATACCAAGCTACGAGTTTGGCTCGAGCTTGCCCAGCGCGCTATCCAGCGCCAGGGTGCGGTACAGCACGGCCGCCAGCATGGGCGGCGTGATCAGGCCCAGGTAGCGGCCGGCGCCGTCCACCACCGGGATCACGCTTTCCGTTCCACGCGCGAGGCGCGCCGCGGCGCTGCCGAACGCTTCATCGGCGCGCACGGGGGCCGGCGCGGGGCTCATGATCTGGCCCGCCACTTCGGGCTTGTCGGAATACATGCCGGGCGTGGGCCGCAATAGCGCGCGCAGGTTGTCGCCCACGCTGCGCGCCGGAACCGGTGCCACGTGTGCCACGAAATTTTCCGGACTGATCAGTCCGATCAGGCGGCGCGCACGGTCCAGCACCGGCAGTACCGGCGCGCGCGTGTCGCGCAACATGGCCCAGGCGGCATTCAATTCGGTGGCGAATTCGAGCGTGGCCGGGGCCGGCTGCATCACGTCGCCACAAGCCAGAGTCTTGTGGCGGCGGAACGCGCTTTCTGTCGCCAGCCTATACACCTCGACCAAATCCTCTTCGCTCACGTCCAGATAACTGTCCATGCTGGCGAGCGCAAACTGCAGGTCTTCGTGGCGTATGCCGGAGCGGTCCGGCGGCGGCTGCGGGCGCCCGGGCGGCGGCGCGGCGAGCGGATAGCGCCGCCCCGGCAGCAGGTTATTCACGCATATCACGGCGGCCAGCATCGCTGCGACATTCAGCAGCACCTGCACGAGCGCCGCGTCCACGGACGGCCGCAGGAGCGCGAACGTAAGCGCCAGCGCGCCGGCCGGCGGATGTATGCAGCGCAACAGCGCCATCGCGAATATCGCCGCGGCCACGGCGCAGGCCGCCGCCAGCCAGGGCAGGGCGATCCAGGCGCCGCAGGCCAGCCCGATCGCGCCGGCCAGAAGATAGCCGCCGGCCAGCGACCAAGGCTGTCCCAGCGGGCTGTGCGGCAGCGCGTACAGAATGACCGTGGTGGCGCCCAGCGGCATGAGCAGCGCGCGCGTGGCGGGCGCCGCGGGCAATACGGCCAGTATGGCTTCGACGATGAGCATGCCGGCCAGCGCGCCGCCCGCGCTGCGCAGGCGCTCGGCGGAGGATAGCGGGGCCGCGTCCGCAAGCAGATAACGCCGGGCGAATTCGCGCAAGGATCGCATGGCGGCAACACGGAAAATTGGGGGGCACAAGCATAAACCAGCGCAGCTTGCGCCATGCTGGTGCGG
>JAEUNN010000360.1 GCA_016791085.1 Rhodocyclaceae bacterium
ATCATGTCGCGCAGCGCGCCCTGCACCTCGATCCGGCCTTCTATGCAGGCTTCGGCCAGCCTGTGCAAGGTCGGGGAAAAGAACGTGGCGAGTGCCGCGCGCGTGGGCACACGTATCGTGACGCGCGGCGCCGGACCCAGATCAAAGCGCTTGCCGTTCCATAACTCCAGCCGCAGCGCTATGCCACCGGCTTCGTGACGCCAGCGCTGGGCGATATTTTCCAGCCTTGCTTCCAACAGCATACAGCCACCCGCGAGGAAATTATCCACAATCTAATTATGCTGAGCGCCTCGGCTCCGGCCATGACTTATGCCGAATTTTCAGGCCGTTTTGCATGGCCCTGACGTCAGCTATTCGATTTGAATCGCAGATGCGCCGCGAAGTTCGCACTGGCGGCGCGCTTCCAGCCCTTGCAAGCCGCGCCATACACCGCGCGTAGCGCCGGTGCGGCAGATTCGCGTCGTCGCGCGGCGGCTTTTAAAAGCCATTTTATCGGCATCTGCGATGGCAGTTAATCAGCTCCCTGCGGCAGGCTTGGCGCGGCGCAAAGCTGTGCGTGCAAACGGCAGGCAGCCCTGTGCCGGCCGGGCATTACCCGTCTATCCCCATGTTTGCGGGGCACCGCAGGCCAAATGTCAAGTTGCGTTTATTGCCGCGCCATTAGTTGTGCGTGCAGCACCCAACCCGCCAGCCGCCGCGGATCCGGCGGCGCATGCGCAGACGGCGCAGAAAAATCGGCCGCCCTATTGCGGCAGCGCTCGCGCGAGCAGCAGTTCGCGGTCGACGCCGGCTGGCAGCGTGCCGTAACAATGCCCGCCATGTACCGCGTCCAGGCGCGCCGCGCAGTAGGCATCGCTGACCGCCGCCGGCGCGATGGCGACCAATTGACCCGCCGCGACCAGCATGGCCACGCGTTCGGCGAGTTGGCGGGCCTCGCCTTCGCCGTAGCGCCCGCGGCGCAGCCCGTCCTGCAGCGCCTGGACATGGCGGTCGAGGCTGGAATTCGCACCACGCACAGAGCCGAGCTCGGCGCTTAGCGCATCGACCGCGCCGGGTGATCGGGCGATCACGCGCAACAGGTCCAGGCACATCAGGTTGCCCGACCCTTCCCAGATCGAATTGAGCGGTGCTTCGCGGTAAAAACGCGCGAACGGACCTTCTTCGACATAACCGTTGCCACCCATCACCTCCATCGCTTCCGCGCACATGGCGGGCAGGCGCTTGCATATCCAGTACTTGGCGGCCGGCGTCAATATGCGCGCGAGCAGGCTTTCCTGCGCATCGCCGGCCTGCCGCCCGTCATAGCTGCGCGCCAGGCGCAACGCCAGCACCAGCGCGGATTCGCTTTCCAGACAAAGATCGGCCAACAGATTTTGCATGAGCGGTTGTTCGGACAGGCGGCGGCCGAAGGCCTGGCGCTCGCGCGCATGGTGCAGCGCATGCACGAGCACCG
>JAEUNN010000407.1 GCA_016791085.1 Rhodocyclaceae bacterium
GCGAACCAGCGCGGCGCCGGCCGCGCCTGCCGGCTTCCGGTCGAGGGCGCGCCGTCCGCGGCGGTCAGGCTCAATTCGGCATCGCCCCAGGACTCCACGAGTATGCAGCCGGCCGAGGCAAGCGCGAGCTGTTCGCCGGCATGCAGTTCCATATCGTCCGCGCAGCCCGGCATGGACACCAGCAGCGCGCCGCGGCGGCAGGTCAGGCGCATGCCGCGCGCGCCGTCCAGGCGCAGCAATTCGCCATGGGCGAGGTGGATGTGGGGGGCGATCAGTTGCATTTTCATGGCGCTCTCCGTGCCGGCATGGCGGCCCGTTTTCGGTAGCGCAGCATAAGCCTGCGGCCATGCCGGGCGGCATCACGGCCGGGCGCGCGTGGCGCGCGCTGTGTGCGCGGTGTGCGCCAACTGTATCGGCGCGCGCGCCAGTACAGTGCGCGGGCTGCGCGGCCCGGCACGGTGTCGTGCGCGCGGCGGCGGCGCCATAATGGGCGCCCCGGCCGGTCTGGAGCTTGCAAACGGTGATCCTGCATTCCCCGGTCGACCGCTTTGATTGCTCAATAAAGCCCTGAAATGGCTAATCTTCCTTTGCCTTCGCGAGCGCACCGTGCAGGTGAGCGCCGCTACGCACCCGATGGCACGACTGGCGCGCCGCCTGGCAGTCCGGAAGGACGGGTTGCTCCTCCTTGCAGGGAGCGACCCTGCGCGTCGTCGCGCCTAGCCCGACAACGCGCCTGCCGCACCCTCGGGGGCGTCCAACTGAGGAATGTAGGATGATCCATCTTGACCGCGCGTCCGACATCGCGTTGACCGACCAGATCGTGACCCAGCTGGCCGGCCTCGTGCAGGACGGACAACTGCCGCCCGGCACGCGCCTGCCGTCGATACGCAAACTGGCGGCCACGCTGGCGGTGAGCGCAGCCACCGTGGTGGGCGCTTACGACCGGCTGGCGGCGCGCGGGCTGATCGAAGCGCGCGCGGCCTCGGGCTATTTCGTGAGCGCGCGGCGCGCGGCGCTGCCGCTGCCGGTGGCCGCTCTGCCGGTCGGCCCCGGACTGGATGCGATCGCGCTGATGCGCGGCATGCTCGAACGCCGGCCCGGTGTGGCGCACGTGGGCAGCGGCTTTTTGCCCGAATCCTGGCTCGAGGACATGCTGTCGGCGCGGCTGCTGGCGCGCGTGGCGCGCAAGGGCGTGAAAGCCTACGCGCGCCCCGGCACGCCGGCCGGCTATGCGCCGCTGCGCCAGCAGATCGCGCTGCAACTGGGCTTTGCCGGCATCGCCGCGGCGCCGGATCAGGTGCTGCTCACGTTCGGCGCCACGCACGGCACGGAAATTCTGGGCCGCGCGCTGCTTGCGCCGGGCGACGTGGTGGCGGTCGAAGAGCCCGGCTATTTCGCGCTATTCGCGCAGTTGCGCGGCATGGGCGCCAAACTCGTGGCGGTGCCGCGCACCGCCAATGGCCCCGATCTGGACGTGCTGGCCGGCGTGTGCGACACCTTCCGGCCGAAACTGCTATTCACGCAAACTTTGCTGCACAACCCCACGGGTAGTTCCACCGATGCCGCCACCGCCTTCCGCATGCTCGATTTGGCGCGCCGCTACGACTTCCGCATCGTCGAGGACGACGTGTATGGCGATCTGCACCCGGTGGCCAACCCGCTGCGCCTGGCCCAGGCGGACCGGCTGGAACGCGTGATTTTGCTCGGCAGCTACTCCAAGGTGCTGTCGCCCAGCATACGGGTGGGCTACATGGCCGCGCCGCCGGCGCTGATTCCGCTGTTCCTGGAGCAAAAACTGCTCGGCGTGCTGAGCACGTCGGAATTCGACGAGCGCCTGGTGTACGAACTGCTGGCTTCGGGCGCCTACCGCAAGCACAT
>JAEUNN010000525.1 GCA_016791085.1 Rhodocyclaceae bacterium
GCGCCAAGACGCACCACGGGCGCCAGATCGAGGTATTTGTTGGACACATGCACGGCAATCACGCCACCCGGAGCGAGGTGGGACGCATACAGTGCGAACGCCTCCCGTGTGAGCAGGTGGGCCGGCACCGAGTCGCCGGAAAATGCATCCACGATCAGGGTATCGAATGCCTGCGGCCGATCGCGCTCGAGCGTAAGGCGCGCATCGCCAAGCACCAGATCGAAATGCCCGCGCGCGCCGTCCAGGTAGCTGAAGTAGCGGCGCGCGAATTCGATCACGAGCGGATTGATTTCATAAATCCGGTAATAATCGCCCGCCCGCATGTGGCTCAATACCGTGCCGACGCCCAGACCGATCAAGCCGACGCGCTGGTGATCGCCGTGCCGGCCAAGCTGCAAGGCTATGCCGGCGCCGGATTGCTCGCCGTAATACGTCGTCGGCCTGGTCTGGCGTTCGGGGCTCATGAATTGTTGCCCGTGGATGATGCGCCCGTGGCTCAAAGTTCTTAAGGCGGAACTTCCGCTGCCCGCCTCCGACACGCGCAACACGCCATAGAAATTTCTATCCAGTGCGACCGAGCCCTTCAGACGTTGGGACATATCCCAGAATTGGGCGACCGCGATGGCAACCCCGATTACCCCTGCCAGGCCGACCGCCCACCCGCGGCCCAGCTTGGGAAATAGCGGCGCGCTGCGCGAACCCAGCCACAAAAAGGACAGAACCACGGCGGTAAACGCCAAGCCTATCGGCAAATCGTAGTCGGCGTGGAATACTGCCGGCGCAACTAGGCCAACGAATATCCCCCCGGCACTGCCGCCCGCGGCCAGCATCAGGTAATAGGCGGTCAGCTCACGCGGATGCGGTTTGAGGCGGAACAATTCGCCGTGACAGCTCATGCACAGTATGAACAACACGACCAGGTAGGCGGCCACGCGCAGGCGTATATCCATGGCGTTCAGGCCCAGCGCAGGCAGCCATGCCAACAGGCACAGGCCGGCCAGTGCCGCAAGCGCAAAACAACGCCGCCAATACCAGCGCGGATGCTCGAAACACAATATGAACGAAAGTAAATACAGCGCCAGCGGCAACACCCACAACAGCGGCACGGGTACGATATTTTGTGTCAGGTAGCTGGTCGTGGCGACCAGCAATACCGACGGACAGGCCGCAATCGCCGCCCATTGCAGCAGGTCGCGCCAGCGCGGCGCCTGGTGTGCGGCCGACCGGCTGCCAACATTCGGAACCACGCCGGACAGCCGTACCGAGCGCCAAGCCAGCGCAGCGCAAGCGGCCGCGAACACCACGAACCCGGACGACCAGATTTGCGCCTGTACCTGCACGCTGGCGAGCGGCTCGACGATCAGCGGATAGCCCAGCAACGCCAGCATCGACCCGAGGTTGGACAGGGCAAACAATCGATACGGCACGCTGCCCGCCCGCTCGCGCGCAAACCAGGCCTGAAGCAGCGGCCCGGTGGTGGACAAGGCAAAATAAGGCAGCCCGGCGCTGCCGGCCAGCACGGCCAGAATGCGCAGTGCGGGCCAATCCGCATCGAGGGGTTTCCAGGCCGGATCGGGAATGATTTGCAGGGTAAGGCAGGCGCAGGCCAGCAGCAGTATGTGCAGGGCCGTCTGCAGCCGGGCCGTCAGGCGGCTCACCAGCCAGTGGCTGTACAGATAACCGCACAGCAACATGCCCTGAAAGAATAACAGGCAGCAAGTCCATACCGATGCCGAACCGCCGAACCACGGCAATATGGCCTTGCCGGCTATGGGCTGCAGCTGGAACAGCAAGAAGGCCGAAAAGAATATCGTGGCGCCGTAAAGCAGCGATACGGTCACCGGCGGCCGTAGCGAAACCGCTTGTTCAGTCATGCCGAATCTACCGCGAATTGGACTCCGGGAAAGCGCGCCCTGTCATGCTGCACACCGGCCCATGAACGGCCCGGCGGCCCCTTCGTGCTGCCGGTGCTGCAGCGGGACTTCCACGCCGCCCGGTAGTATGGTCCGCCGGACCGGGCGCACCTTGCGCGGCACCGGCAGCAAAGCTCAGCAATGGGCACCGAACAAACGCTGCACCCACATCATGGCGCATATGGTTTTGCTGTCCGTGATACCACCATCCCAAACGGCACTTAGTGCGTCGCGGATAGGCAATTCGACCACGTCGAGAAATTCGCCCTCATCGAGACTGGCACCGACCTGCTCCAGATTTTCGGCCAGAAACAGCTCTATCCTTTCGCTCGAATACGCGACGCAGGTGTGAATGAGCCCGAGATAAGTCCAGTCGCGCGCGACATAACCGGTTTCTTCGCGCAATTCGCGTTGTGCGCACGGCAAGGGAGCCTCGCCCGGGTCTATCTTGCCGGCCGGCACTTCGAGCAATGCCAGCCGCAGCGGGTAGCGGAACTGCCTGACCAGCACCAGGTTGCCGCCGGCGTTGCGCGCAATTACGGCTACCGCGCCAGGATGTTTGATGTATTCGCGCCAGGCTTCCGATCCGTCCGGCAGACGCACCGTATCGCGCCACACCTTGAGCAATCCGCCGTCATAGACGGAAACGGAATCCAACTCGTGCTCTTCCAGGTGCTTGGCCATGTCATGTCACCAACGTGGAAGGGTGGAACTTCCGTGCAATCGAGGCAACGCCGCCGACTGGCTTGGTTTTGTCACGAACCACGTACCGGCGTACCTTGTTGCGGCCGGACCAGGCCAAAATGCACAAACCCCCGGCCACGTGCCGGGGGCTGGATCGCGGGACCGCATGCCTCGCAAGGCGCGGGCGGCTCCCTTCAGTGCCAGAAAGACTGCCTGATCGCTTCGTTGCAAAGGTGAATCAAACCTTGCGGAAGCAGGCCCAGCACGGCAATCGCCACGCCATTCATGGTGAGCATGATGCGCAGATCGCCGGCCGTGCGTATCGGTGTTTGCTCCACGGGCTGATCGAAATAAATCACCTTCACGACGCGCAGGTAGTAGAACGCGCCGACCAGCGACATGAGCACCGCGTAAATCGCCAGCGAATAGTTCTGTGCGCTCACGACCGCCGACAGTACCGAAAATTTCGCGAAGAAGCCCACGAAGAACGGCACGCCGGCCAGCGAAAACATGGTCATCATCATGACAGCCGCGAACCACGGGCTGCGCTGGTTGAGGCCCTTCATGTCGTCGATGTTCTCGGCCTCGAATCCGGCCCGCGACATGAGCACGATCACGCCGAACGAGGCCAGGCTCATCAACACGTAGGTGACCGAATAAAACAGCGCGGCACCATAGGAATTCACGACTGCGTCGTGGGCGCCGGCGATCATGGCATCCGAAGCGCCCGCCGCCGAAAGTGCCACACCGGTATCCGGCCGCCCGGAAATGAGCCCGAGCAACATGAAGCCCATGTGAGAAATCGCCGAATACGCGAGCATGCGCTTGAGGTTGGTCTGGGCGATCGCAACCAGGTTACCGAGGCCTATGGACAGAACCGCCAGCACGGTAAGCATTTGCTGCCAATCGTGCCAGGTTTCGTACAACCCATTCACGAGCAGGCGCAGCACCATCGCGATCGCCGCCAGTTTCGGGGCGGAACTGATGAGCAGCGTTACCGCCGTCGGCGCGCCGTGATACACATCCGGTATCCACATATGGAAAGGAACCACGCCTAGCTTGAACGCCAAGCCGGCCACCAGGAACACCAGACCGAACTGCAGCACCAGGCGCTGATCGACCTTGCCGTCCAGGGCCACGGCGATGCCGTAAATGTCGAGCGTTCCGGTCGCGCCGTAAATCATGGACATGCCATACAGCAGCAGGCCCGAGGCCAGTGCGCCCAGCACGAAATACTTCATCGCCGCCTCGGTTGCCCGCACGGAATCGCGGTCCATGGCGACCATCGCATACAGCGACAGCGAAAGCAGTTCCAGGCCGAGATAGATCGTGAGAAAGCTGTTGGCCGCGATCATGACCTGCATGCCCAGCGTGGCAAACAGGGTGAGCAGGTAGAACTCGCTGCGGTCCATACCTTTGTCGCCCAGATACTGGCGGCTGTACAGAATCACCATCGCGACCGAGACATACACGCACATTTTCAGGAACACCGCCAGATGATCGGCGATGAACATGCCATTGAAAGTCCGCGTGGGTTCGGGTTCCTGTATGGCGTACTGGATCACGAAGGCGCCAGCCAGCGTCGCCAGCGTGAGGCAATAGCTTAGCCAGCGATTTTGCTTGCCGAAGAACAGGTCCGCCAGCAGCACCACACACGCCATGATGACGATGAATATCTCCGCGGAGGCGGGATACAAATCAGGCAAAGGAGAAATCATAGGATGAGGCCCTGATTCTTGGCTGATTAAAGTTTGGACTGGGCGACGTGCTTCAGCAATTCGTTGACCGTGGTGTGCATCACCTCGGTCACCGG
>JAEUNN010000549.1 GCA_016791085.1 Rhodocyclaceae bacterium
CGAACTGCTGGGCCTGCCTATCGGCGACCGCGACTGGGTGGTGGTCGGGGCCACGCCGCAAGACCTGCTCTCGCGCGGCTTTCGCCCGGTGGGCAAGGATTTCCCGGTATTCCTGCACCCCGACACGCAGGAAGAATACGCACTCGCGCGCACCGAACGCAAAACCGCGCCGGGCTATGCTGGCTTCAGCTTCCACGCCGCCGCCGACGTCACGCTGGAACAGGACCTGCTCCGGCGCGACCTCACCATCAACGCCATGGCGCGCGCCGCCGACGGCACGCTCATCGACCCCTATGGCGGGCAGCGCGACCTCGCCGCGCGCGCGCTGCGCCATGTAAGCCCGGCATTCGCCGAGGACCCGGTACGCATATTGCGCGTGGCGCGCTTCTGCGCACGCTTCACGGATTTCTCCATCGCCGCCGAAACCATGGAACTCATGCGCGCCATGGTCGCGGGCGGCGAGGTGGACGCCCTGGTGGCCGAACGCGTTTGGCAGGAACTGTCGCGCGGACTCATGGAAAAACAGCCCTCGCGCATGTTGCGCGCGCTGCGCGACTGTGGCGCGCTGGCGCGCATCCTGCCCGAACTGGACCGCCTGTACGGCGTACCGCAACCCGCGCAATACCATCCGGAAATCGATACCGGCCTGCATATCGAAATGGTGGTGGATTACGCCGCGGCACAAAACCACAGCCTGGCCGTACGCAGCGCGGCGCTGCTGCACGATCTGGGCAAGGGCAGCACGCCGCCGGAGGTGTTGCCGCACCACTACGGCCATGAAAAGAGCGGCGCCGAACTGGTGCTGGCGGTGTGCGCGCGCCTGCGCGTGGGCGCCGATCTGCGCGACCTGGCGCTACTGGCGGCGCGCGAACATGGCCTGATACACCGCGCGTCCGCGCTGCGCGCCAACACCATGCTCAAACTGTTCGAACGTTGCGACGCCTTGCGCCGGCCGCAGCGCTTCGAACAATTGCTGGCCGCCTGCGCCTGCGACTATTTCGGACGCGGCGGCCCGCGCCCGCCCTACACGCCGCCCGAACTGTTGACGCGCGGATTGACCGCCGCGCTGGCCGTGGACGCCGGCGCCGTGGCACGCGAATGTATCGCGCGCGAGCGCAAGGACTTGATCCCCTCGCAAGTGTACGAAGCGCGCCTGGCCGCCGTGCGCGCCGCCTGTTTTGCGGACCGCGACGGCGAGGCAGGCATTTGAGCGCTCACTAGCGATACGCCCGCTACCCGCCCACGACAGATCCACCCGCCCATGCTCGAACTACGCCCGACCTGCGAACACTGCAACAAGCCCCTGCCGCCCGATGCGCCGGATGCGCGCATCTGCAGTTACGAATGCACCTTCTGTGCCGATTGCGTGGCGCAGGTGCTGGAAAATGTGTGCCCCAATTGCGGCGGCGGATTCGCGCCGCGCCCGGTGCGCCCGTCGCACAACTGGAAGAACGACAACTATCTGGGCAAGGACCCGCCCGCCACGCAGGTGAAGCACCGGCCCGTGAATGCCGCAAGCCACGCGCAATTCGCCGCGCGGATAAAACACATCCCGCCCGAGCGCCGCTAAGCCGCGCCCGCGCACCGCAGGCC
>JAEUNN010000586.1 GCA_016791085.1 Rhodocyclaceae bacterium
CGTGCGCTTATCCTGTGCCCCACGCGCGAACTGGCTTTGCAGGTGCATGAAAGCGTATGCACTTACGGCCGCCACATCGCGCTGCGCTCGACCTGCATTTACGGCGGCGTCGACATGGACGCGCAAACCAAACAATTGCGCGAGGGCCGCGAAATCGTGGTCGCCACGCCGGGGCGCCTGCTCGACCATGTGCAGCAAAAAACCGTGCTGCTCAACCAGGTACAGATACTGGTGCTGGACGAAGCCGACCGCATGCTCGACATGGGCTTCATCCCGGACGTCAAGCGCATCCTGAACCTGCTTCCGGCGCAACGGCAAAGCCTCATGTTTTCCGCCACGTTTTCGGAAGACATCAAAAAGCTCGCGGAAACCATATTGCGCGACCCGCAACTGATCGAAGTCGCGCGCCGCAATGCCACCGCGGAAACCGTGGCGCACCAGCTGTACGCCGTGGCCGCCGACGACAAGCGGGTGTTGCTCAGGCATTTGCTCACGCTGCCGGAGAACGAAACACGCCAGGCGCTGGTGTTCGTGAATACCAAATTCGGCTGCAGCCGCCTCGCCGTGTATCTGGCGCGCGAAGGGGTGGCCGCCGACGCCATACATGGCGACAAGAACCAGCAGCAGCGCACCGAAGCGCTCGATGCCTTCAAGGCCGGCAAGGTACGCGTGCTGGTCGCCACCGACGTCGCCGCGCGCGGGCTGGATATCGAGGACCTGCCCTTCGTGGTGAATTTCGAACTGCCGCCGAACGCCGAAGATTACGTGCACCGCATCGGTCGCACGGGTCGCGCCGGTAAATCGGGCGAAGCCATTTCGTTCATGGCGCCCGAAGAAAGTTACCGGCTCGCGGAAATCGAAAAGCTCATCAAGCGCCAGATCGAGCGCAAAAGCCTGCCCGCTTACACCTCGGGCGCGGGCCGCGACGAGCGCCACCGCCACCATGTAGAGCGCGAGGCGCGGCGCCACCCCGGCCCGTCACACTCGCGCGGCACGCAAAATGTGGCCGCCGACGGCTTCGACTTCAACAAGCCCTACGAACCGCGCGGCGATGCCGAGCCGCCCGCGCCAGACGCTCCCCCCGGACGCGCCGCGCCGCGCCGCCCGGCGCGCGAAGTGGCGTTTCTGCTGGGCGGCGGCAAGCGCAGCTGACGGTCCGCCGCAACGCACGCGCCCGGGCGCCACGCCTGGCCTCCATGCGTCCGCGCACGCCGCGCGACGCCCATGACATGTTGCTGGTTCCGCCACGCACGATCCATGCGCGCGAACTTGCAGCGGCCATGCAGGATGAACAGATCGCCCGCTTTCTGCCCCAGCTTGCGCCCCTGCGCAAGCCGGCGGCCGCTCTGCGCTGGCTCGCCTCGCTTGCCGCATCGGCGCGGACGCGCTCGCCAATCCGCATATGGCTGGTACTTGCCGGCCGCACGCGGCGCCTCGCCGGTGCGCTGGAACTGATTGCCGACACCGCCGGTGGAGCGGAAATCGGCTTCTGGATGCGCCGTTCGGCGCGCCGCCGCGGGCTTGCGACGCGTGCCGTGGCGACCTTGTGCGATCAGTGCGGCGCAAACCCCCTGCGCTTGCGAACGCATAGCCAGAATGTCGCGGCACGCAAACTTGCCGAACGCTGTGGATTCGTGCTGCAAAGTGAACTGGCCGGAGTCGCAAGATATGTTTTGCTAAAATCGGCCGCGCCGCCCGGCAGGACAGGACCGCCATGAAAATCGCCCCGAGCCAGATCGACGCGCTGCAAGACCAGGCCGAAACGGAATTCGTCGCGCGCGTGACGCAATTTCTGCATGCCAAACACGCAGACGCCATCGCAGGGCTGGACGCGCCGGAACTTGAGCGCCGCGTGCGTGCCGGCATCGCGCGCGGGCGCGCGCGCGGTTTCACCTGGCAATCTTCGCTCGCGGCGTTCGTCGCGCTCATGTTCGAAATCGCGCCGAATTTCGACTTGCACCCGGCTTTCCGGCGCGCGCTCGAACTGCCCGCCGCCGACGAAACCGCGCGCATACGCGCGATACACCGCAACACCACGGACCGCGACTGGGAAGAAGCTCAGGACCACGCTGATCCTTCCGCCTGGTACGCCCCTCCCCCCGCGGTCTGAGCGCCAGTGTTTACCGGCAATCAGGCCCCTGCGCAATCGAAGCGCCGCGCCACGCGCGCCCAGAACGAAGACGACTTCATGGACTGGGTGGACGCCGAATTGCCGCAGGCGCCGCCCAAAGCCGTGCTGAATTGCCCGCAGACCTGGGGCCAGGAAGAAGAAGCCGACGACGTGGACGTGCTGCTCGACCCGACCAGCACCAAGCACGAAAAGATCGAAGCGTCGGAACAGCTCGGCGAAACCGGTGCCATCTATCTGCTGCAGAAAGTCCTGTACGACAACGGCGTACACTACGACGACGACAACCTGCGCGTATTTCACGGCGCCAATACGTTCAACATCGTCTATTCGCACCCGAACGTCAAAAACCCGACGCGCATCATCGTGCTCGAAGGCAAGGGCGGCAGTTCGCAATGCGGCAGCCGCACCGACCCGCGCAATGGCAAGACGGTCTGGCAGGGCACGCAAAAATATCTCGACGCCGAAGCGTACGTGATGTCCTGTTCCAGCGACGCCGACAAGCGCCGGGCCGGCCAGAACATCGCCAAGCTCATGCAGAAAAATCAGGGTGCCGTACAGTACGTCGGCGTGCGCGCGCCCTACAACGCCAAACGCGGCGAAGCTTACGACCCGGAAGTGATTTTTTCGATGTCGGTCTGATCAGATCCATGCGCAATTATCTGCACACCCCGGATATCGGCGTATTCCGTTCAAACTTGGCGGCCGCGCGCGAGCGCCTGATGCCGGCGCGCGAATGGCAGCCGGATGCGCTGGCCCGCAAGGGGGCGCAGTTCGCGGTTTTCAACTTCCAGAATGCGCTCGAATGTGCATTCCTGAGCCACGCTCTGGAACTGCCGGACGGCACCGCGGGCGCCTTCCTGCGCGAAGCCGCCTGGTCCATGGAGCGTGCGCTGAGCGCCGGGGCGATACTGGATCTGTCCGAATTTACCGATGCCTGGTCGGTCGCGCTGGT
>JAEUNN010000592.1 GCA_016791085.1 Rhodocyclaceae bacterium
GTGACTGAAAGCGTCGTGGAATCCATGGATATCCATAAAATTCTCGAATACCTGCCGCACCGCTATCCTTTCCTGCTGCTCGACCGCGTGCTCGAACTGGAAGCCGGCAAGCGCATCCTGGCGCTCAAGAACGTGACCATGAACGAACCGTTTTTCCCGGGCCATTTTCCGCACTTTCCGGTCATGCCGGGTGTGCTCATCATCGAGGCCATGGCGCAGGCCTCGGCCGTGCTGGGCTTCAAAACCATGCAGGCCATGCCGGATGCAAATAGTGTGTATCTGTTCGTGGGCATAGACAATGCGCGTTTCAAACGTCCGGTCAGTCCCGGCGACCAGTTGATGCTGGACATTCAGTTCACGAAACAGAAGCGCGGCATGTGGATGTTTTCCGGCGTTGCGCGCGTGGACGGGCAGGTGGCCAGCGAAGCCGAACTGATGTGTACCTTGCGGCAGGTGAAATGACCGCAATTTCGATACATCCGACCGCCATCGTCGATCCGGCCGCCGAACTCGCCGATGGCGTGAGCATAGAGGCGTACACGCTGGTCGGACCCGACGTGCAGATCGGACCGAATACCCGGGTCGGCGCGCACGTCGTGCTGACCGGGCATACCCGCATCGGTGCGGATAACCATATCTATCAATTCTGTTCGCTGGGTGCCGCGCCGCAGGACAAAAAGTATGCCGGCGAGCCGACCCGGCTGGAAATCGGCGACCGCAACACGCTGCGCGAGTTCTGCACCATGAACGTCGGCACCGCCCAGGACAAGGGCGTAACCCGCATCGGCAACGACAACTGGATCATGGCCTACGTGCATGTCGCGCACGACTGCGTGGTCGGCGACAACACCATATTCGCCAATAATGCGACCCTGGCGGGCCACGTCAGTGTCGGTGACTGGGCCATATTGGGTGGATTTACGGGGGTGCATCAGTTCGTCCAGGTCGGCGCGCATAGTTTCTGCGGCGTGGGCACGGTGCTGCTGCAGGACCTGCCGCCTTACGTCACGGTTTCCGGCAATCCGGCTGCCCCGCGCGGCATCAATAGCGAAGGGCTGAAGCGGCGCGGTTATTCGGCCGACGCCATCCTGGCCATACGGCGTGCCTACAAACTGTTGTACCGCTCCGGCAAGGCGTTCGAGGATGCCTGTGCGGAAATCGAACAGGCCGCGCAAACCCAGCCCGAACTGACGCTGCTCGCCCAGTTCCTGCGCGGGGCCACGCGCGGAGTCGTGCGATAAGCCCCGGCGCCGGGGCCAGCGCCTGCTCGCCGGATACAAAGTTCATGCAAATCGCGATGGTGGCGGGCGAAGCGTCCGGCGACCTGCTGGCCAGCCACCTCATCCGTGCGCTCAAGCGGCATGTGCCGCAGGCGCGCTTCGTGGGCATAGGCGGGCCGAAAATGCAGGCCGAAGGTTTCGAAACCTGGTGGCCGCAGGAAAAGTTGGCGGTGCGCGGCTATGCCGAAGTTTTGCGGCATTACCCCGAACTTGCCGGCATACGCCGCAAGCTCGCCGCGCGCCTGCTCGCCGAACGCCCGGCCGCATTCATAGGCGTGGATGCGCCGGACTTCAATCTGTGGCTGGAGCGCCGCTGCAAAACCCGCGGCATCCCTGCGATCCATTATGTCAGTCCGTCCATCTGGGCCTGGCGCGGCGGACGCGTGAAAAACATCGCGCGTTCGGTGTCGCACATGCTGTGCCTGTTTCCGTTCGAGCCGGCGCTCTACGAAGCCGCGCGCGTGCCGGTCAGTTATGTGGGGCATCCGCTCGCCGACGTATTTCCGCTCGAATGGCAACGCCGGGCGGCGCGCGCGCGCCTGGGTATAGGCGAGGACGCGCAGGTGTTCGCGCTGCTGCCGGGCAGCCGGCAGTCCGAATTGCAGTACATGGCGCAAACCTATGTGGAAACCGCGCGGCTCCTGCAACAACGGTTTCCGGCTTCGCGCTGCCTGGTGCCATTCGCGACGCGCGAAACGCGTGACATTTTCGAAGCCGCGCTGTGGCGGGCGAATGCCCAGGATCTTCCTGTCGTCATGTTGTTCGGGCATGCCCACGACGCGCTCGCGGCTTGCGACGCCGCGCTGGTGGCGAGCGGCACGGCGACACTCGAAGCGGCCTTGCTGCGCGCGCCGCATGTCATCACCTACAAAATGTCGCCCTGGTCCTGGCGCATCATGAAGCGCATGGGCTACCAGCCCTGGGTCGGGTTGCCCAACATACTGGCCGGGCGTTTCGTCGTACCGGAAATTCTGCAGGACGATGCGCAGCCGGAAATTCTCGCGCAGGCGCTGGGCAATCTGATGTCCGACCGCGAGGTGCGCGCACGCATGCGCGCGGTGTTCGAGGACATACACCGCACACTGCGCTGCAATACCGCCGAAGCCGCGGCGGCCGCGATCCTGCCCTATCTGGGCGCCGGCCTGCGCGCAACGCTAGGTTGCGAGGCGGCGTGAACGCCAAGTTCCAACTGGTCTGTGGCGTCGATGAAGCCGGGCGCGGGCCGCTGTGCGGGCCGGTGTATGCGGCCGCCGTAATACTTGACCCGGCGCACCCTATCGAGGGCCTGGCCGACTCGAAAAAATTGCGGCCTGCGCAGCGCGAAGAACTGGCCGCGGCAATTCGCGCGCATGCGCTGGCCTGGGCCGTGGCACCGGCCAGCGTGGACGAAATCGACGCGCTGAACATTCTGGGCGCCAGCATGCTGGCGATGCAGCGCGCCGTGGCGGCCTTGTCGCCGCGGCCCGAACTGGCGCTCATAGACGGCAAC
>JAEUNN010000600.1 GCA_016791085.1 Rhodocyclaceae bacterium
AACGAAATCGAAGCCGTGCTGAAACTCGCCGGCACCCTCAACCAGCGCGTGATCGGCCAGCGCCACGGCCTGGACATGATCGCGCGCCGCGTGCAAACCTCGCGCGCCAAGCTCGACAACCCCGGCAAGCCCATAGGCGTATTCATGCTATGCGGTCCGTCCGGCGTGGGCAAGACCGAAACCGCGCTGGCACTTGCCGAGTCCCTGTATGGCGGCGAACAGAACATCATCACCATCAACATGAGCGAGTACCAGGAAGCGCACACCGTTTCCACGCTCAAGGGGGCGCCGCCCGGCTATGTAGGTTACGGCGAAGGCGGCGTGCTGACCGAAGCCGTACGGCGCCGGCCATATAGCGTGGTGCTGCTCGACGAGGTCGAAAAAGCCCACCCGGACGTGCACGAAATATTTTTCCAGGTATTCGACAAAGGCTGGATGGAAGACGGCGAAGGGCGCTATATCGACTTCAAGAACACCATCATCATCCTGACCTCCAACGTCGGCACCGATCTGATCATGAGCATGTGCCGCGATCCGGATTTGATACCGGAGCCCGACGCCATCGCCACATCGCTGCGCGAGCCGCTGCTCAAGGTATTTCCGGCCGCATTGCTGGGCCGGGTGGTGGTGATACCTTACTATCCGCTGTCGGACGAAATGCTCGGCAACATCGTGCGCCTGCAATTGAACCGCATCGCGCGGCGCGTCGAAGCCAACCACGGCGTGCCCTTCGTTTACGACGACGCGGTGGTCAAGCTGGTATGCGGGCGCTGTACCGAAATCGAATCGGGCGGCCGCATGATAGACGCGATACTTACCAATACCGTGCTGCCCGCGATGAGTTCGGAATTTCTGAATCGCATGATGGAAGGCCGCAGCGTGACGCGCGTGGTGCTGGGCGTGTCGGGTAGCGACTTCACTTACGGTTTCGACTGAGGCGGGTCGATGGCACGCAGACCCGGCGGACCGCGCGTACGGCGCGCGCCCCGCTTGCGCATACGCGACGGCGACGGCAAGCAATTGGACCTGAGCTTGCAGGAGGCGGTGGAACTGGGCATCAGCCAGCACCGCCTGGGACGTCCGAATATCGCCGAGCAAATTTACAAAGCCGTACTCGAACTCGACCCGCGCCACGTCGATGCGCTGCACTTCCTGGGCGTGGCGGCGCACCAGCGCGGCGACAGCGCCGCGGCGCTGCGCCTGATAAAACGCGCCATCGCACTGTCGCCGGGCGTGCCCGGCATGTACAACAATTTGGGCAACGTGCATGTAGAGTGCGGGGACGCGGTGGGGGCGACCGCGGCTTACCGGCGTGCCCTGGAACTCGCGCCGGATCAACCCAATACCTATAACAACCTGGGCATCGCGCTGAAAGCACAGGGCAAGTTCGACGAGGCGCACGACGCCTTTGAACGCGCCGTCACGCTCGATCCGGAATTTGCCGACGCCTTCCACAACTACGGCAATCTGCTCGCGGCGCAAGGGCGCACGCCGGAAGCCGTGGATATGTATTTCAAGGCGCTCACACTGGCGCCCGAACGCGCCATATCGCGGCAGATGCTGGGTCAGGCCTATTCGCGGCTGGGCCAGCCGGATCGTGCGCGGCAAATTTACGAACAGTGG
>JAEUNN010000759.1 GCA_016791085.1 Rhodocyclaceae bacterium
ACCAGCAGTTGCAGCGGCCGGCCGCGGCGCAGATCGAGCACCTGCGGCGAGCGGAAGTCGTCCGCCACGCGCCGCGTGCCCTCCACGTTCTGGCGGTTGGCGGCGGTCATCATGACCACCACGTCGGCCAGCTGGTAGGCGCATATGCCGCCCATTTCGGTCACGCCGGTGCGGCTGTCGGCCAGTACCACGTCGTAGCGGCCCTCCGGCCCCACCAGGGTTTTGCGCAGCCACTCGAAAAACGCTTCGCCTTCCCAGTTGAAGTAGAAATCCTGCCACTCGAAAGTGCGCACGGCGAGCGCATAGCTGCGCATTTCGTCGTCGGGCAGACGGCGTCCGGCGGTCATGAGGTCGAGCCGGCTGCCGCCCTGTTCCGGATAGACCGGAAACAGGTAGCGCTCGATCTGGCGGAATTCCGCCTGCGACAAATCTTCGCCGCTCGCCATGGCGCGCTTGAATGCGGCGATCAGGTCCATCACGCCCGGGTTGCGCAGTGCCGCGCTGACATCCAGGCGCTTGAAATAGCGTTCCAGGCCGGGGGCTTCGAGGTCGAAATCGATCATGAGCACGCGCAGGCCGCGCCGTGCCAGGCAATCGCCGATATTGGCCATCGCCATCGAGCGGCCGACGCCGCCCTTGAACGAGTAAAAGGTGTAGATCACGCCAATCCTGCCAATGCGCGCATGCGGTCGCGCTGAGTCGTCTGGGCCGCGTCCTCGCCGCCGGTCAAAGTTTCGGGGATGCTCTGGCGCAGCCAGCGGCGCAGCCGGGCGCGGCTGCCGACGGTCAGTTCGCAGGCCGGATCGAGGTCGTTGCGGAAGCGGTCTACCAGGTTGCCGACCTTGAGCACGCTGGCGCCCGCCAGGATTTTTTCCAGCGGCGCGAAAGCCGGATCGATGGCGGCCACGGTAATCACCGCGCAGGATGCATCGGCTACCAGGCCGCTTACCGCATTGCGTATGCGCGGCTCGCACAGCGACAGTTCATCGACGATCACCAGGCAGCGGCGCCGGCGCATCTGCAGGTAGGTGCGCGCCCAGGCATCGTCGTTTTCGTCGAACAGCGGGGCGAGCGGGTAAGGCCGCAGGCGCATGCGGTAGTTGCGCAGTGCTTCGCGGTCGCGCCGCGGCAGGCTGGCCAGGCGCAGATTCAGGTCGTCCACGAGTTCGCGCAGCAGCTCGCCCATGGACGGCGCTTCGCCGCCGGGGTCGCGGAACGGTTGCCAGTCGTCGCGCGCGTCCTGGTCGGCGCGCGGCTGGCCGGCGGCGTCGACGTCGTCGCCATAGCGCATGGTCCAGTCCCACTCCGGAAAGCGCTGTTCCAGCGCGGCCGTGACGGTG
>JAEUNN010000858.1 GCA_016791085.1 Rhodocyclaceae bacterium
TGAGCGGCCGAGACCCGGACTTGCCACCCAGCACGAATACCGCGGCGTGCGCGGAATGCAGAAAATGCAACAGGAACAGGGCGATCAGGCAGCGCAGCCAGACCTGAGGGCAGGCTGCCAAAGGACGGACGACGGGACGCGACATAGGACGCAAGCCTAACACGACCGGCCGCCCACTGTCGCCGATCGGCGACAGGTGATATGTAAGCAAATTCCTGCAGTCGCTGCCGCGCCCCTCGCGCACATCGGCCTGGGCGGAACCACGCGCCGTCCCGGCCGGACCACGCCCCGGCGCGAGCGTGACGAATTTCACGCTCGCGTCGGGTTCCGGCGACATTTTTCCGTCCTGCAACATGGCGGGCCCTGCGCGCCCGCCCGGCCGATTGCGCCAAAGCACTGATTCCGCGTCAGAAATACTGCCTGGCACGAGGCTTGCGAGGCCAGCAGCAGGGAAGGCAGCAGCCTTACCGTCAAATGATCCGGCGCGCACGGCTTGCGCCGTGCCGACCGGATCACATCACAACAGGAGAAGCATGATGAAACAAGCACATCCAAGGGCGCTCAAATGCCTGCTCGGCACGCTGTGCGTGGCCGGATCTTTGGCCCTGAGTTTCGGGGCGCATGCGGCCGACAACGCCTCGAAAGCCGGCGCATCCAAGCCGGGCGAGGTGTCCGGCGCGCTGGACACCAGCAAAATGGACCAGCCTGCCGCCACGACCATCGCACCGGGCAAATCCGAAACCGCCGATTCGGCCTTCCTGAAGCTCGACATCAAATCGAAGGGCTACGTGACCAAGGACGACACCAAGGTGCTGGAAGGTTTCGACAAGTCGTTCACCAAGCACGACGACAAGCGCGACGGCAAGCTCAGCCTGGCGGAATTCCGCAAGGCGTGGTCCATGTACACGGGCCAGGCCGGCCCGACCGGTCCGTCCGGCGCGGCCGCCGACGACAAGGCGCCCGCCAAGGGCAAACCGGCGCAGTAAACGCAGCCACCCGGTCACGGCGGGCCGGCGCAGCACCTGCAGCCCAGGCCGCGCGCCCGCCCGCGGCGACCATCAGGCTGGCCGGCATGGTGCCGGCCAGCCCACGGCGCAGCGCCGAGAACCGCACAGACGGTTCCGTTGCGCCCTCTTCCAAGGAGAACAGACATGAATAGGCTTTCACAACTGCTCGCGACCTTGCTGATCGCAGCCGGCCTGGCCGGCGGATTGGCGGCCTGCAACAAGGACCAGTCCATGGATCCGAAATCCCATGCCCCGGCCACGGCACCTGACGCCGGCAAACAAGGCCCGTCCGGCATGAGCGGCGACCAAGGGCCGGCGGCTCAGCCGCAACCGCCTTCCGAAACTTTGCCTCAGGCCGGCACCCCGCCGCCGGCAGCCCCGGGCGCTTCCGACGATACGTCGGGCTCATCGG
>JAEUNN010000865.1 GCA_016791085.1 Rhodocyclaceae bacterium
GAAAACCGAGCCCGTCATCTGGATGTCGCCGCTCACGCCGACCAGTTGCGAGGGCAGGGCGGTAATGCCCAGCCCGCTGGTGCCGCTGCCGTCGGAAGCGAAATTCACCGTGACGCTGCCATTGACCGCGCCCGCCGCGGCGGTATTGAGGCCTATGCTCATGGCGTTGCTGGAAGCGCCCGCGGCGAGCAGGCCGACCGAACCGGACGTCGTGATGCGTGCGTCCGAGGTGGCGCCGAAACTGGCGTTCAAACTTTCCGAAAACCCGTCCGCGACCGCGGTATTGGAAATCGACAGCGACTGCTGCACCACATCGCCCACATGCACCACGCCGAAATTGACCGGCGCGAGCGTATTGGCCGCGGCGAAGCGATATACCGCCCCCGACACATTGACCGTTTGCGTGCCTATGCCTATGGCCGCGAGCCCGCTGGTACCGGCGCCGTCCGACTGCAGCGTGATGGTGGCCGTGCCGGCTTTGGCGCCGGCCGTGGCGGTGTCCAAGCCCACCACGAGATTCGTGCTGTTCGAGCCGCCCGCCGCGAGCTGACTGACCGAGCCGCTCGCCGTGATGCCGGCGGTGGCGCCGCCGAGGCTGGCGTTCAAGCGCTCGGAAAAGCCGTCATTGATGGCGGTGTTGGAAATCGTGAGCGCCTGGGTCGCCACATCACCCACATGGCGGTTGCCCAGATTGACCGGCTCGGGCGTATGCGCACTGGCTTGCGCCAGACGGAACACATTGCCGCTCACATTGACCGTTTGGGTGCCCAGCCCGGTAATGCCCAGCCCGCTCGTGCCGGTGCCGTCCGATTGCAGCGTGATGCTGGCCGTGCCGGCCTTGGCGCCGGCCGAACTGGTATCCAGGCCCACCACCAGGCTGGAACTATTGCTGCCGCCGGCCGCCAGCTGATTCACGCTGCCCGTGGCAGTAATGCCGGCTGTGGCGCCGCCCAGGCTGGCGTTCAGCGATTCGGAAAAGCCGTCCGCGACCGCGTTATTCGAAATGGTGAGCGCCTGGGTCGCCACCGCGCCCACCCGCACATTGCCCAGATTGACCGGTTCCGGCGTATGCGCACTGGGCGCCGCAAAGCGATATACCGCGCCCGACACATTGACCGTTTGCGTACCTAGGCCTATGGCAGCGAGCCCGCTGGTACCGGCGCCATCCGATTGCAGC
>JAEUNN010000871.1 GCA_016791085.1 Rhodocyclaceae bacterium
TGGGCCAACTGGCCAATGCGCTCAACTGGACCTCTTTGCGCCTGTACGACCAGGCCACCGCGCTGACCGAAAGCGAAACCCGCAAGGGCGCGATACTGGGCGCGGCGCTGGATTGCATCCTGTCTTTCGACGAATTCGGCAATGTGGTCGAGTACAACCCGTCGGCCGAGCGCATTTTGGGCTACACGCGTTCCGAAGCCATGCAGAAGCCGGTGGTGGAACTGCTGGTACCGCCGCAGGACCGCGTCGAAGGCTGTTTCAACCTGGCCGCGCTGCTGGCTCATACGCAGGGCGTGGAACTGGGCAAGCTGGTCGAAATGGACGTGCTGCGCGCCGACGCGAGCCTGTTCCCGGCGGAAGTGGCCATCACCGCCGTGGACGTATCCGGCCGCAAGCTCTATACCGCCTATCTGCGCGACATTACCGAGCGCAGGCGTGCCGCGCGCTCGCTGGCGGAGAGCGAACAGCGCCATCGTTCGGTCGTCGAAAACCTGCAGGAAATCGTGTTCCAGACCGACAGTGCGGCGTGCTGGACCTTCCTGAATCCGGCCTGGGAAGACGTGTCGCAATTTGGCTGCGCCGAGTCGCTCACGCTGCCGCTCATGCAATTTATCGCCGCCGAGGACCACGCCCCGCTCAACGCCATGTTCGATGCGCTGGCGCTGGGCGAGCAGGAATCGGCCAGCCTGGAACTGCGGCTGCGCGCACGCGACGGCAGTTTGCGCTGGCTCGAAATGTACGTGCGCGTATTGCACGACGACGCCGGCAAACTGACCGGCTATGCCGGTTCGGCCATGGACGTGACCGAGCGCCGCCTGGCCGAGGACCGCCTCAAGGACCAGTTGCATTTCGTGCAGCAGGTATTCGAAGTCACGCCGGTCATGATTTACGTGAAAGGCGCGGACGGCCGCTACCTGACCTTCAACCGCGCCTGGGAAGAATTTTTCAGCACCAGCCGCGACGCCTGGGTGGGCAAGGACGTATTCGACCTGTTCGCGCCGGACGCCGCGCAGTTCCATTACACCAAGGACCAGGAACTATTGGCCCAGGGCGGCCACCAGAACTTCGAAGTCAGCGTGACCGACGGGCGCAAGCGGCGCCGCGACACGCTCTACCACAAAACCGTGTTCTATCGTGGCGACGGCACCCCGGGCGGCATACTCGGCACCATGACCGACATCACCGAACGCAAGGCCGCCGAGCGCGAAACCTTGCGCGCGAAAGAAGCCGCCGAAGCCGCCAATCAGGCCAAGAGCGATTTTCTGGCCAACATGAGCCATGAAATCCGCACGCCCATGAACGCCATCATAGGCATGACCGAACTGGCTCTGGACACGCCGCTCAATGACGAACAGCGCGACTACCTGAGCCTGGTCAAAAGCTCGGCCGACAACCTGCTCACCATCATCAACGAAATTCTCGATTTCTCGAAAATCGAGGCCGGCAAGCTGGACCTGGAGGACATCGCCTTCAGCCTGCGCGACTCGGTCGGGCTGTCGGCGCGCACACTGCAGCAGCGCGCGAGCGAAAAAGGACTGGAACTGTCGGTGCGCGTCGACTCCGATGTGCCGGACGGCCTGCAGGGCGATCCCACGCGCCTGCGCCAGGTGCTCATCAATCTGCTTTCCAACGCGCTCAAATTCACCGACCAGGGTTCGGTGCAGGTGGGTGTGCGCACGCAGGTATGCGGCGACGGCTATGCCATGCTGGAATTTTCCGTGCGCGACACCGGCATAGGCATACCGCTGGACAAGCAGAACGTGATTTTCGAGGCGTTTTCGCAAGCCGACACCTCGACCACCCGCAAATACGGCGGCACCGGCCTGGGGCTCGCGATCTGCGCGCGCCTGGCCGCGGCCATGCACGGGCGTATCTGGGTGGAATCGGAACCCGGCCAGGGCAGCACCTTCTACTTCACGGGACGCTTCGGACTGGGCCGCACGCATTCGGCGCCGCGCAACAACCCGGCCAGCCTGGAGCAACTGCCGGTGCTGGTCGTGGACGACAGCGAAACCAACCGCGAACTGCTCCTGGAAATGCTGCGTTCCTGGAACATGAAGCCGCACGGCGCCGCGTCCTGCGTGGATGCGCTGGCGGCGCTGGAAACTGCCGAAGCCTGCGCCGACCCCTTCCGCCTGGTATTGGTGGACGGTCAGATGCCCGGCCAGGACGGCTTCGACACCGCCATGCTGTTGCGCCGCCACGCCAAAACCGCCGCGGCGGCGATCATGATGATCACTTCGGGCGGCCAGCGCGGCGACGCTGCGCGCTGCCGCGAACTGGGCATCAGCGCCTACCTGACCAAGCCGGTGGTGCAATCGCAATTGCTGGACGCGATCATGCTGGCGCTAAACGGCGCCCTGGACGGCATGGATCCGGCGCTCATCACGCGCCACAGCCTGCGCGAGGCGCGCCGCCACCTGAACGTGCTGCTGGCCGAGGACAATCCGGTCAATCAGACCCTGGCGCTGCGCCTGCTGGACAAGCTCGGCCATCGCGCCACGCTCGCCAACAACGGCGCGGAAGCCGTCAAGCTGGCCGCCGAGCACACCTTCGACGTAATCCTGATGGACGTGCAAATGCCCGAAATGGGCGGATTCGAAGCGACCCGCCACATACGCGATTTCGAGGCCGAACTGCGGCGCCACACCCCCATCATCGCCATGACCGCGCACGCACTGGCCGGCGACCGCGAAAAATGCCTGGCCGCCGGCATGGATGGCTATGTATCCAAACCGATACAGGTGCCGGCTCTGGTGGAAGCGCTGGCCGCCGCCACGCGCAGCCGGATGTTGGAAGATTTCACGCCACCCGCTGCCCCCGCAAAGCGCAGCGAAATGTATGACCGCGATGCCGTGCTGGCCAATCTGGACGGCGATGTCGAACTGCTGCGCACGGTGGCGCAAATGTTCATCGACGACATTCCGCACCAGGTCGAATCCTTGTCGGCCGCACTCGCCGCCGGCGATTGCCCGAAAGCCTATGCGATAGGCCACACCATCAAGGGCATGGTGGGCAATTTCGGAGCCGGCCGGCCGCTGGATTGCGCGCGCGACATGGAACAACTCGCCCGCAGCGGGGAACTCGACGCCGCGCGCCAGCAGTTCCCGACACTGCAGCAGGTGCTCGATCAGCTGGTGGGCGAAATGCAGGCCGACCTGGGCGCGCCCGCGCAGATGGCGGCCTGAAGCGCCGGCCCGGCGCGCGCTATACCACCACGGTGGCAGCCGCGCCCGGCGCGCGCGGTTCGACATTCCCCAGACGGAACACGGTTTCTCCGGCCGCGGCGAGGCGGCTTGCGGCAGCGCCGGCATGTTCCGGCGCGACCACCACCACCATGCCTATGCCGCAGTTGAACACGCGATGCATTTCCGCGTCCGCGACCTGCCCGGCCGCCTGCAGCCAGGCGAACAGCGCAGGCAACGGCCAGGCGTCGCGCTCGATGCGCGCCGCCAGATGTTGCGGCAGGATGCGCGGCACGTTTTCCAGCAGCCCGCCGCCGGTAATGTGGGCTATGCCCTTCACCACGCCAGGCGCGCCGCGCAGCAGATCGAGCAACGCTTTGACGTAAATGCGCGTGGGCGCCATGAGCAGCGCGGCGAGCGGCTGGCCGTGAAAATCCGCCTGCAGGTCGGGCTGTTCGCGTTCGATGATTTTGCGTATCAGCGAATAGCCGTTGGAGTGCGCACCGCTCGAGGCGAGGCCCAGCAGCACGTCGCCGGCCGCGATGCGGCTGCCGTCGATAATGTCCGACTTCTCGACCACGCCCACGGCAAAACCGGCCAGATCGTATTCGCCGGGCGGGTACATGCCCGGCATTTCCGCCGTTTCGCCGCCTATGAGCGCGCAGCCGGCCTGTTCG
>JAEUNN010000884.1 GCA_016791085.1 Rhodocyclaceae bacterium
GCGCAACTGGCGTTCGATGTAAAAACATTCCGGCGCCTTGATGTCTTCCAGGTTGATGCCGCCGAACGTGGGCTCCAGCGCGGCGATCATGTCTACCAGCTTGTCCGGGTCGTGCTCGTTGATTTCGATGTCGAACACGTCTATGCCGGCGAATTTCTTGAACAGGCAGCCTTTGCCCTCCATGACCGGCTTGCCAGCCAGCGCGCCGATATTGCCCAGGCCCAGCACCGCCGTGCCATTGGTGATCACGGCAACCAGATTGCCGCGCGAGGTCAGACTGTAAGATTCGTTGGGTTCTTCCTGTATCGCGGTACAGGCTTCCGCGACGCCGGGCGAATAGGCCAGCGACAGATCGCGCTGTGTCACCATCGCCTTGGTCGGTACGACAGAAATTTTGCCCGGGGTGGGCACGCGGTGATACTCGAGCGCGGCATCGCGCAGGTTGTCAGCCATGTGTCTCTCCTATCCAACTGTTTCGTTGCGCGGACCCGGCGTAAGCGCGCCGGGTCATTCCATTATGTTTTCGGACTGCGTCGCACGCTTCGAATGCGGGCGGCTAAGATACGCCTAAACAATGCGGGAAAGTAAACCCGGCATAGAAAACGCCGGGGCCGGCGCGGCCGGCCGCGCACGAGATGGGACGGATAGCAGGCGGCGCGCCATGCCCGGCGCGCCGCGGACAACGGACTTCAGACGCCGGGATCGGCTTCCGGGGCGGTATCGTGATACAGCCAGGCCAGCAGCATGGTATAGGCGACCGCCAGCAGCACCGGGCCGATGAACAGGCCGACCACGCCCCAGGCGACCAGCCCTCCGATCACGCCCAGCAGGATGAGCAGAACCGGCAGTTGCGCGCCCTGGCTGATCAGATAAGGCTTGAGCACGTTATCTATGGTGTTGACGACGAGCAGCCCCCACAGGCCCAGCGCGATCGCCCAGCCCGTATGTCCGTCGAAATACAGCCACACGGCTGCCGGCCCCCACACGAACAGCGTGGGCAATTGCACCGTGGCGGCCATGAAGGTGAGCATGCCCAGCGGCATCACGCCGGGCACGCCGGCGACCACGAAGCCGATCACCGTCAGCACGGTTTGCACGAATGCCGTGCCGATCACGCCCAACGACACCCCGCGTATGGTGCGGGCGGCAAGATCGAGCAGCGCCGGACCCTCGGCGCCGGTCAGGCGGGTGGAGAAACGCACCGCGAAATCCACGCTGCGCTTGTGGTAGGCGAGCAGCACCGACGCCACGATCACGGCCACGATCAGTTCCAGCGCCGCGACGCCGGCCACGCCACCTTTCTTGAGCAGCCATAGCACGCCGTCCTTGGCGTATGGAAATGCCTGGCGCGCCAGATCGGTCAGCTGGCTGGCACCGCGCTGCCACATGTCCAGAATATGCTGGCCCACGATGGGCAGCCCGGCTATCCAGGCGGGCGGCGGCGGCAAATTCAGGTGCTTGAGGTCGATATCGAGCGCCAGCACCCATTGCACGCCATTGGTGACGGCCATGCCCAGCAAGGCGAGCGGAAATCCGATCAACACCATCATGGCGCTGCCCAGCAGGATGGAGGTCAGGCGCTTGCGCCCGCCGAAGCGCTCGGTCAGGCGGCGAAACAGCGGCCACAGGCTCACGGCGATGATGACGCCCCAGGTCAGCGCCCCCACGAAGGGCGCCAGCAGGTACAGGCAGGATGCCGCCAGCGCCACGATGAGCGCCGCACGCAGCAGCCATTCCTGGTTCATGGTGCGGGTCAGACTTTGCTTCATGGGATCGATTCGCGCTCCAGGCTCAAGGATAAAGTTTCCGCTCGGGTGCTCGAAGGCCGAGCGGATCAGGCCGCGAGTTCCGGCCTCGCGGCATCCGGCGCAGCGGCGGCCGCAACCCGGCACCCTGCAAACCTGCGCCATTCCGGCCGCTTTCGGCTTGGCGCGGAGCACCCGCGGAGGACGATGGCCCTGCGCGGGAGCGCGGGGGGCGCCCAGCCGCAGTGGCGCGAGTTGCGACTATACTGCTTTTCTTCATCAGCGGGATGGTGCAACGCAACACGGTTGTTGCAGTTCTTTTTCCCGCGACCGCCGGCGTGCCGTCCTTGCGCACCAAGTGCCGGCACGCGCCCGACAGGAGCCTGCCAGCTATGCAAGACCACGTCACCCGGGCATCCCGAGTGCATGCCCCCTACCCGTTCGAGTCGGTATTTGCGCGCGCGCTCACGCCTTTCGAAAATTTCCTGCGCAGCACCGGGTCGGGCGGTGTGCTGCTCATGGCGACGGCGGTCCTTACGCTCATCATCGCCAATTCCGCGCTGGGCCATGCCGTGCATGAATTCTGGGAACAGCCGGCCAGCCTGCGCGTGGGCAGCTGGTCCGTGCAATTGAGCATCCATCATCTGATCAATGACGGTCTGATGGCGGTGTTTTTCCTGCTGGTGGGCCTGGAACTCAAGCGCGAATTCATGGTGGGCGAACTTGCGTCGCTGCGCGCCGCGCTACTGCCTGTCATCGCCGCGGTGGGCGGCATGGCCGTGCCGGCCGCCATCTACCTCGCGTTCAACGGCGGCGATGCGACGGCCGCGCGCGGTTGGGGCATACCCATGGGCACCGACATCGCCTTCGCGGTAGGGGTGCTGGTGCTGCTGGGCAATCGCGTGCCGCGCGCGCTGCTGGTTTTCCTGACCGCGCTCGCGATTGCCGACGACCTCGGCGCGGTACTCGTGATCGCCTTGTTCTACACCGCGAATATCAATTCCTACGCGCTCGCCGCAATGGCCCTGCTGGGCATCGTGATGCTGCTCGCCAACCGTGCCGGCCTGCGCCACCCCAGCATCTGGCTGCTGCTGGGCGCGGCGTTGTGGTATGCCACCTATCTGTCCGGCATCCACGCCACACTGGCCGGCATCCTGCTGGCCGCGGCCCTGCCGGTGCGCCCGCGCGTCAAGCCGCTCACCTATGTCAGTGCGGTGGAACGGCGCCTGGCCGAATTCCGCGCCCACGCCACCGACCAAAGCACGCCCAGCGACACTTTTTCCAGCCATGACATGGCGCATATCGCATTCCGCGTCGAGGGCATCACGCGCGCCGCGCAAAGCCCGCTGCAACGCACCGAAGCGGCGCTGGCACCCTGGGTAAGTTTCGTGGTGCTGCCGTTGTTCGCATTTGCCAATGCCGGCGTGCACCTGTCGGCCGCGACGCTGGAGCAAGGTTTGCTGCATCCGGTCACGCTGGGCGTAGCCTGCGGCCTGCTGTTCGGCAAATTCGCCGGCATCAGCCTGGCCTGCTGGCTGGCCGTACGCCTGCGCATCGCCGAGCTGCCGCCGGGTGTGAACTGGCCGCAACTGCTGGGCGTGGCCTGGCTGGCCGGCATCGGCTTCACGATGGCACTGTTCATCGCGCAACTGGCTTTCAGCGATCCGGAGCTCATAGACCGTGCCAAGCTCGGCATACTGTCGGCTTCGTTTGTGGCGGCGCCGATCGGGGTGCTGTGGCTCATCGCCACAACGCCAAAAGCGCAATGAAAGCCGCCTTGCAATGCCGCCGCAGTGTTGCAAAACATGGCGCCGGCGCATGCGCCACTACGCAACAATTGTTGCAAGCCGAAGCACAGCTTTGCGTAATACTGCCACGATTGCCCCGCAATGCAGGTGCGCACGCAATGTGCTTGAGTGTGTTTTCTTGACGGGGTAAGCGGGGTATGCGCAACGCGTGGCCCCGGACCTGAACTGCCAGCCTGGGCCCGACCAAGGTCCTGCAGCCGGATTCATTACTCAAACGGAGCGAGACGACAACATGAAACACGTGATCATCGGTGCCGGACCGGCAGGCGTGCGGGCCGCCGAAGCGCTGCGCCAGGAAGACCCCAAGTGCGAAATCACCCTGGTGAGCGGCGAACCCGGCGAACCCTATGCGCGCATGGCGATTCCCTACATCCTGACCGGCCGTATCGACGAACAAGGGGCGCAGCAGCGCAAGACGCTGGGACATTTCGAAAGCCTCGACATCCGCTACCTCAACAACAAGGCGCTCAAGGTGCATGCCGGGCCGGACGGCGGCACGGTAGATCTGGACGACGGCAGCGTGCTGGCCTACGACCGCCTGCTGGTTGCCACGGGTTCGTCGCCGTCCTTGCCGCCGATTGGGGGCACCGATCTGCCCGGCGTGGTTACCTGCTGGACGCTGGAAGATGCGCGCGTAATCGCCGACAAGCTGAAACCGGGCAATCGCGTGGTCATGCTGGGAGCCGGCTTCGTGGCCGGCGTCTGCATGAAATCCCTGGTCAATAGCGGTGTGCATCTGACCATGATCGCCGGCCGTGCCGGCCAGATATTGCGCTCCATGATGACGCCGACCGGCAGCCGCATGTTGCAGCGCTGGCTGGAAGCCAAGGGCGTGGTGGTGGTCACCAAGGGTCGCACCGAGCGCATCGAACCCGGTCCGCGCCTGGTCATGGACACCCAGGTCATAGACGCCGACCTCATCATTCTGGCTACCGGCGTGAAACCCAATATTTCCTTCCTGGAAGGCACCGGCGCCGAAATCGATCAGGGCATCGTGATCGACGACCACATGCGCACCACCGTGCCGCAGGTCTATGCGGCCGGCGACGTCGCCCAGGGGCGCGACTTTTCCACCGGCGAATGGGTCGTGCATGCACTGCAGCCCACCGCCACCGAACACGGCCGCGTGGCCGCGCTCAACATGGCCGGCCGCAACGTGCCCTATCGCGGCAGCCTGAGCATGAACGTGCTCGATACCGTGGGCCTCATTTCGCACACTTTCGGCCTGTGGGGCGGCAAGGAAGGCGGCGAAGTGGTCGAAGCCGTCGATGAAGATCGCAACCTCTACACGCGCCTGTGCTTTTTCGGCGAATACCTGATCGGTGCCATCACGATAGGGCAAACCCGCCACGTCGGCGCGATCCGCGGCCTGATCCAGACGCGCCGCGCGCTTGGGGAATGGAAGGAAAAGTTGATGCACAACCCCAACATGGTCATGGAAGCTTTCGTAGACCTCACGCAAAAGTAGTCGCCTCCCCTGCGCGCCTCCCGCGCCACGCGGGGCGCGCGCAAAGTCTGGCGCAGTAACTGCGCTCAAGCATCGTCCCCACCGGCCGTAAATCGCTAGGATGCGGCGCGCACCGCGCCGCACACCTGCGCTCGGAGCTTCCCGGTGGGGATTTCAGCTTGAACCGCATCATCCAGCGGCCCCATGCCGCACTGGCCTATCTCGCAGGCGGCGCGCTGTGGCTCTGGGCCGGCGACCTGGTGAGCGACAGCCTGGGCTGGTCCCACCACCTGCCGTCCGTACTGTGGCTGCTCGCAACGGGTGTTGCCCTGTACCGCATGGCACGCTCCAGCGCCGATAGGCCGGAAAGCGCGCCGGGCGCCACGCCCCATCGCGACGCAAGTTCCTGCCCGACGGCCCGCGCAGGCGGTCCCGCCAACGCCCCGGCCGATGCGGCGCCCGCTCCCACGGCCGATCTCGATCTGACGCGCTACGCCAACATCGTCGAATCTTCCAACGACGTGCTGGCCTACGTAGACCGCGACCTGCGCTACCGCGTGCTGAACACCCCGGCCTGCCAGATGTTGGGGCGGCCGCGCGACGAATTGCTGGGTCAGGAAATCCGCAGCGCGCTGGAACCG
>JAEUNN010000945.1 GCA_016791085.1 Rhodocyclaceae bacterium
ATCTGGGTGTACACCGACGTTACCGACACCCACGAACAGCAGGCCCAGCTCGAACTGGCGCAAATGGTGTTCAACCACGCCAACGAAGCGCTCATGGTGACCGACGCCGACAACGTGATCCGCAGCGTGAACATGGCTTTCGCCACGGTGACCGGATATTCCGAAGCCGAAGCACTGGGCCGCACGCCTTCGATGTTGAAATCCGGCCACCACGACCAGGCGTTCTACCGCGACATGTGGACCGCATTGTTGCGCGACAACCGCTGGGAAGGCGAAGTCATGGACCGCCACAAGAGCGGCCGGCTCTACCCGAAGTGGCTGAGCATACGCGTGGTGCGCGCGCCCGATGGGCGCATCACGAATTTCGTGGCGGCATTCAACGACATTTCGGCGCGCAAGGCGGCCGAAGAAAAAATCCAGCACATGGCGCACCACGACGCGCTGACCGGGCTACCCAACCGGGTGCTGCTGCGCGACCGCTTCGACAACACCTACCGCCGGGCGCGCCGCGATGGCCACAGCGTGGCCCTGTATTTCCTCGATCTGGACCACTTCAAGCGTGTCAATGACACCTTGGGGCATGCCGTCGGCGACGAATTGCTGATCGCCGTCACGCAACGCCTGCAGACCTGCTTGCGCGACGCCGACACCATCAGCCGCCTGGGCGGCGACGAATTTATCGTGCTGACCGAATGCAAGGGCACGCCGCCCGAGGTGGGCGCGGTTGCCGAGCGCATCATGCGCGCGCTGGACGAGCCGATGGACATACGCGGCCACCCGCTTTCCGTGAGCGGCAGTCTGGGCATCGCCATGGCGCCGCAGAACGGCGAGGATTTCGACACGCTGTTGAAACAGGCCGACGTGGCCATGTACCACGCCAAGGCCGCCGGGCGCGGCGCCTACAGCTTTTTCGACACGCGCATGAACCAGGACAGCGGCCAGCACCTGCTGCTGGCCAGCGCCCTGCGTCACGCCCCGGAGCGCGGCGAACTGTCGCTGGTGTACCAGCCGCAGTTCGACCTCGCCGGCTGCCGGCCCACCGGCGCCGAAGCTTTGATGCGCTGGAACTCGCCGCGCCATGGCCAGGTAAGCCCGGCGCAGTTCATTCCGCTCGCGGAAGAAACCGGCATGATCAACGCCATGGGCGAATGGGCCTTGTACCAGGCCTGCCGGCAGGCGCGCGCCTGGCATGAACGCGGCCTCGATCTGAAGGTGGCGGTGAATATTTCCGGCGTGCAGATTTATCGCGACGACTTCGCCGCCACGGTGACCCGCGTACTCCAGGACACCGGTATTGCGCCGCACCGGCTCGAGCTGGAATTGACCGAATCCACGCTCATGAAGGACGTACACCGCTTCGTGGAACTGATGGCCTACCTGGGCGCGCAGGGCGTCACGCTGGCCATCGACGACTTCGGCACGGGCTATTCCAGCCTGTCGTACCTGAAGCGCTTCCGCGTCGCCAAGCTCAAGGTGGACAAATCTTTCGTGCGCGACATACCGGACGACAAGGAAGATTGCGCCATCGCCGAGGCCATCGTGCGCATGGGCCAGGCGCTGAACCTCAAGGTTACGGCCGAAGGCGTGGAAACCGGCGCCCAGTTCGACTTTCTGCGCGGCATAGGCTGCGACGAGGCGCAGGGCTACCTGCTCAGCGCCCCCGGCCGCGCCGAAGACGTGGAGCCCCTGCTGCGCGGCCCCCATCCTCTGGGCGCGGCCCTGCGCAAGGAGAGCGGCGCGCCCCCCGCCACCAACCTGCGCGCGCCCCGCGCAAAGTCTGGCCACCGCGCCCGGCCGGCGCAGGCCTGAGCCCGCGCCAGCCGGGCGCCGGTCCGGAACGGCGCGTAATTCGCAGACCGGGGTAAACCCCGCGCAACCCGACATCCAGGGTCGATTTAGCGCCGCGATGTCGGGCTTGATTCGTCACCCCACCTTGCGCGCCACGCTCGTATCGAGCCGACTAACGGCCTCTTAGCGTCCCGTCTGCAAAGTCTTCGCGATACGAAACCCTCGCCCGTCGCCCCGCACGCCATCAAAGTCCCAAAGGCGGACCGCGGAGCGCGCGGTGCCGGGCTGGCTGATCCAGGAGCCGCCGCGAAGTACACGGCTGTTACAGGGCGTGCTGTCCCAAACTTCGCCGTGGACCGGTGCACCGTCATAGTTCGGGTGCCAACAGTCAGCCGTCCATTCCCAGGCGTTTCCAATCATGTCATACAGGCCGAAAGCATTCGGCGCAAACGAGCCGACCGGCGCCGTATAGACATAGCCGTCGGAACAGGTATGGCTGGCACGGCTAGCCGAGCGAAGAATTTCGTCGCGAGCGGTCTTGTCGCCCACATTGGCAAATTTGCATGCTTGATCCGATGCGGCCCCCCAGTGGCGGGCGGTGGCTGTTCCGGCCCGCGCCGCGTATTCCCACTCGGCCTCCGACGGCAAGCGATATTCCGTCCCCGCCTTGCGGGATAACCACTGGATATAGGCAATGGCGTCTTTCCACGCGATGCACACCACCGGGTGACGATCATCCTGTGCGAACCCGGGCGACTCCCAGCTGCGCGCGTCCTGCTGCTCCCAGCGCAAGCCGTTCCAGGTTCGGCAGCCCTTGGCCTGATAACCGGTATCGCGCACAAAAGCCGCAAATTCGCCGCGTGTCACCTCCGTCCTGGCGAGTTGGAACGGACTGACATGCACGCGATGCACGGGACGGGCGTAGGGAAACATATCGCCCTTGTCATCGTCACCGGGCCCCATGTCAAATTTGCCCGCCGGAATGAGCACCAGTTCCGGACACTCTGCACAGTCCTTGACGAATACCGGTAGGGACGTGCCTGCGCCGCGCACCAGGCGTAACGCCAGTCCGCCCTTGTCGCCGGCGAAAAACGCCAGAACCCCCAAGGCCAGCGCGATCCCCATGCCGGTCAGGAATATTTGCCGCGCACCGGCTCGATTTTTTGACGGAACCTTAATCGTCGCCTGGCCCCCATAAGTTGCTCGCCGTGCAACAGGCGCGTTATCGCCGGAAAACGCCCGCAAGCCGCAGGGCGATATCGATGGCATGCGCTCGGGGCAGGATAGCACGGCGCCAAAGCAGGGCGCATGTTGCACCCGGCGGCCGTAACCGGCCCGGATGCATTCAGTCGGCGCTCACCGCGCAACCGGGTATTGCATGGTTCCGCGCGGATTTGCAGCCGTCGGGCGAGCGGCCAAGCATTGCCTGCCGCGCGTTCGAAAAGTCCGAGTGCGGTGACCACCCTGTCCTGCTCTACCCAAGCCGCGCCGGCACGCATGCGGCACAGATCCAATCGCATCAATGCCGCACGCGTGGGCGCGCGCTACAATCGCCAGCCCTGGCCGGAGCCGTTCGCTTCCGGCAGTTGCCGGAGCGCCTGTGCATGCTGGAAGCCGAACACGCGCACTTCATTCAGGGCGGTGTGGCGATCTGTCTGGCCGCCCGCGACGCCGTCAACCGTCCCGCCATCGCGCGCGGCCTGGGCTGCAAAATGCTCGATGACGGGCGCCGCGTGGCGGTATTCCTGGCCGCCTCGCAAGCTCCCGGCGTGCTCGACAACATTGCGCAAAATGGCGCCGTGGCCGCGGTATTCTGCCTGCCCAGCAGCAACAGAACCCTGCAACTGAAAGGCACGGATGCGGTCGCCGTGGCGCCGCAGCCCGGTGACGCGGAGCGCATCCGGTGCTACGTCGAAGCATTCGCGCGCGAAGTCGAGCCGGAAGGGTTCCGCCCCGAAGCCATGCGCGTATTCCT
>JAEUNN010000977.1 GCA_016791085.1 Rhodocyclaceae bacterium
GGATGGACCTTGCAGCGCTCGAAATAGCGCGCCATGCGCCGGCCCAGATTGCGTTCGAGCAGCAGCGCGGCGGCATTGACGCCCTTGTTGCCTTGCTTGAGCAATTCCATGGCCTCGGCCACGACGCGTTCTTCGAGTTCCCGGGCTTTCGATTTATTGCTTCCCATGCTGGTAGCTACTTGGCAAGGTGATCGTGCGCCTGGACGGGGCCTGCCCACCCGGCTGGTTGCCGCGCCGGACAATGCGCCGGCAGCGTGCGCGCGGCCGGGAGGCCGCAACATTTGGCGTGCAGGAATCCTGCCAGGTGACCCTTGGCCTTAGCCGGTCCGCTGCGGGAACCGGCTTTGTGCGCACGCGTTTGGGCCCGCCGCCGGTCGTGGCCGGCGGCGGGCCTGAGCTTGCATTGCGGCATGGTGTCCATGCTGCCGGCAGGATGTCAGGGCTGGGTTTCGCGCAACATGGCCATCGCGGCGGCGTAGGGGCCTTGGGTCTGGATGCGTCCTTCGCGCGTGGCTGCCTGGATGGCCAGCAAATCTTGCGGCTGATCCGCCACGACTGCGATGAAATAGCCCACCCCGGCCGGGCCTCTGGTGCGCATGCGCCAGTTCGGGCGCGGCAAGGAGGTGTGCCCACCGGCGAGGTAATTGGCGCCGTCCACGGCATTGGGAAACACCAGGTCCAGGCTGCGGCCGTCGGTGCCGATCTGGTACAGGTACAGGTAGCCCGGCGCGTCGGTGTGGATGTCGGCGCGCAATTGTTCACCCGTGCGCAGTTCCGCCGGGGTGAGCACGAGGTTTACGGTATTTGCGGCACGCGCGCTGCGCAGCACGCTGTCGGCGGTTTCCAGGCCGGCACCGGCGCCTGCGCCGCTGCCGCTGCCGCTGGTGGCGCAGCCGCCGATGGCCAGCGCGGCGAGCAGCAGGGCCGCAGCTGGAAATGATTTGGCATTTTGCATGGGCTGGTTCCTGTTCGGCTCAGTATGGGGTGGGGACCAGGCGGCCGCCGCTGGTTGCCGGGTAATCGGGCTCGCTCTGCGTAATGAAAGCGACGCGGCGTACTTCCACGCGCCGGTTGATGGCGGCGTCCGGGTGCGCGCGGTCGGCCAGGCGCGTGTAGCCATAGCCTATGGCCTGCAGGCGCGCCGGTGAAATCTGGTGCACCGTTTCGAGATAGGCCTTCACGGCGTCGGCGCGGTCGCGCGACAACTGCAGGTTGTAGGCGGCGTCGCCCACGCGGTCGGTGTGACCGGCCAGCTGGAAGCCGGCACGCAGCAGGGCTTTGTGATTGAGCGCGAGTGCCAGCTGGTCGAGCTGGCGCATGCCCTGCGGGAGTAGTTGCGCCGAGTCGAAATCGAACTGCACTTGCAGGTCTATGGACGGTCCGCGCGGCGCGCGCCCGCGCCCGGATTGGTCGCGCACGATGTCCTTGGCGCTCAGCGCCTCGACGATTTTGGGCGCGGCCACGACGGGGGCGTCGTCCGCGGTTTGCTGGGCCCAGGCCAGCACGGGCAGCGCCAGGCCGAGGAACAGGGTGGAAAGTAGGCGTCGCATGATGTTTTACCTCCGCTTCAGCGCGTTGCCGACACGATCTGTTCGATCGCCGGGTAGTCGCCGCGCGGCACAAGTTGCAGATAGCTGGAGCCGCCGCTGCCATCCTGGCGATACACCGGCTGCGTGCTGCGCGCCTCGCCCAGTGCTTTGGCGTGCCGCACGCTGAGCAGCAGACGCTCGTCCGGGTTGCGGTCCATCACGAAATATTCGGAGGGGTTGAGCGGCAGTTCGACGGTTTCGCCGGCGTTCATTTGCACCGACATGCCGGCGGCCGGATACACCTGGCCGCTGCGCCGGCCGTACCATATGTCGCCCTGCACCTGATCGACCGACGCCACCGCCGGGAAGGTGGCGGTGATGCGGATTTTGAACGCTTCGCCGGGCTGGATCGGCGACGATGCGGGGCGCAGTTCGCGTCTTGCGCCGCGCGCGTCCAGCACCACCAGACTCATGTGCATGCCCTGGTAATTGAGCCTGGAGCCCCAGTTGCGCGCCGCCTGGGCGAGGTCGTCGCCGGCCAGGGGCAGTTCTGGCACGCCCAGGATGACCGGCGCCGGTTCGAAATGCGCAGCCTGCACGGCGCCGGACGACGCAAATGCGATGGTGCGGATGGTGTTGGCCGCCGGCGCCGTGGGCGGCAGGGCGACTACCACGGACGATACCCATTGCGTGAAGGTGGGGTAGGCCGGTACCGGTTCCACGCTTACGGTTTTGTCGTCGGCGCCGGCCCCATGTGCCCATGCCGCCAGTGCGGCAGCGGCCATGCACGTGATGGCGCGATTGCGGATTTTTGCGTTGCGGTTCACTTTTGCTCCTCGGATAAGCGTATGGGTTTGCAGCTTGCTTAGCGGTGGGCAATGCTCACCGTGGTGACCAAACCTTCGCCGCGGTTATTGACCAGATAGGTGGTGCTGTCGGTGTTCTGGACATCTACCCGGATGTCCTTGGAGCTTTCCTTGCCGGCGCGCAGCCAGGATGTCAGCCAGGTGACCACGCCGGATTCGCGCTTGGGTTCCATGACCACGTGCAGCAAATCGACGCCGGAAGTTCCGTCCAGGCGCAGGCGCGGCGAGATCGTTTCCAGGCCGGCCTTCACGCTGCCTTGCCAGACCGGGGTGCTGGAAAGTTCGCCGCGCGGGTTGGTGTTGTAGAGGGACACCTTGGCATCGCGCGAGGACAGCAATTTGACGCGGAAACGGTCTCCGGTCTGGAACAGCGTGTTGGTGGAACGCGCGCTGAGGGTGCCGTCCGGGGATTCGAGCAGCACGCTCACGGCCATGGCGTCACCGGCGGCACTGCGGCCATGGCTGCTTGCGGCGGGCGCCGCAATGCGGTCGATCACGACGTCCTTGACGCTTTCGGCCACCGCGATGCCGGCCATGGACAGCACGAGCGCGGCAAAAACGGCCTGGTGTTTCAGTTTCATTCTGGGCTCCTTGGGTTGAGGGAGGGTGAGCACAGCCATCAAGACGCGCGATGCCGAAAAACGTCGGACGCTTGGGAAATCGTGTGTGGCTCGTATCGGGAATTTGTCACAGCCGCCGCTCGCGAGGGCTTGCCGGGCGTGTTGCGGCAC
>JAEUNN010001029.1 GCA_016791085.1 Rhodocyclaceae bacterium
GCCGAGGGTGCCACGGTTACCCCGCGTCCTACGCTACGTCATCCGGCTGTCCAGCTTGCCTTGGAATCCGTGTCCAGCTTCCTCTGGATTCACTGTCCAGCTTGCCCTGGAATCGGTGTCCAGCTTGGGGCGGAATTCGCATAGAAAAATCCAGAAAGCGCATAAGCGAGCTGCGGGACATGATCGCCACTGACTTCGCGCCGGTCGCTCCGCGATGCCAGCTCGTGCCGGGCGATGCTAACGATGCGCTGAAAAACTGGTGCGCGGCACGTGACTGGGAAAACGAGCGCGCCGTCGTTTTCCTGGATCCGTACGAAATGCAGGTTCGATGGGATACCATCGAGACGCTTGCCGCTACCAAAGCCGTGGATTTGTTGTATCTGTTTCCGCTTGGAATCGGCGTGGTACGTCTATTGCGACGCGACGGCGAACTTGATCCCGCATGGCAGCGCCGCCTTGATGTCCTGTTCGGTACGCCGGATTGGCAGGACCGGTTCTTTCAGGTCAAGACCGTCACCGACCTTTTTGGAGATCGGGAAACCCTTGAGCGCGATGCATCGATCGAAAATATCGAGGCGTACGTGCAGGAGCGTCTGAAAAGTTGTTTCGCCGGCGTCGCGAAGGGTCTCATCCTGAGGAATACGCAATCCAGCCCACTTTATTTGCTATGTTTTGCTTCAGCCAATCAAAAAGGTTCGGCAACCGCCGTAAAAATTGCGCAAAGTATTCTCGCGGATTGACGTGGAGGCTTGAGGAAACATGGCGACTACATCGAACATCGAATGGACCGAAATGACCTGGAACCCGGTCACAGGTTGTGTAAAGGTGAGCCAGGGTTGCAAGCATTGCTACGCGGAACGCATGGCGAAACGCCTACATTTCATGGGCGCGGCACGCTACGCGAACATGTTCAAGCCCACGCTTCATGAGGATTTGCTGGATTTGCCCAAAAAATGGAAAAAGCCGCGCCTGATCTTCGTAAATTCGATGAGCGACCTATTTCAGAACGCGGTGCCGGATGGATTCATCGAACACGTGTTCCAGACCATGCGTGACTGCCCTCAGCACACCTTCCAGATACTGACGAAACGCAGCGACCGCCTGCGCCAGTTGGGCGCGAGCTTGCATTGGCCGTCCAACGTCTGGATGGGTGTAAGCGTAGAGGATGAGCAGGTGTCAGCGCGCATTGCCGACCTTGTCGCCGTGCCCGCGAAAATCAGGTTCTTGTCGTGCGAACCGCTAATCGGCCCGCTCGACCACTTGCAACTTGCGGGAATTCATTGGGTCATCGTCGGCGGCGAGTCGGGTCCAGGGGCGAGACCCATGGACCCGCGATGGGTGGAGTCCATCCAGACGCAGTGCCAGCGCGCCCACATTCCGTTTTTCTTCAAGCAATGGGGCGGGGTCCGCAAGGATATGACCGGGCGCGAGTTGCACGGCCGCACTTTTGACGACATGCCGCGTCTGGCGCATTGCTGAGCCCATCCAGCCCCGTTAGGATGCAATCCGCCGCATGGTGGCGACCGGACTCGTGATTACGCCTATCGGGGGCTTAGCTTGTCGTTTGGGGGCGCTTTGGTTTTCCCAAACCACGGGAGAGGCTTCGATTTCCCCATACTGCAGTGGGCGCGAGCGCGGCGCGCACGCACGCACGCACGGCCAAGCATTCGGTGCCGCTTGGCAGGAAGTTAAGCGTGCTGCGCCGCAGCGGCCTGAGCGCCAGTCCCGGTAGCGCGTAATCCCCGCAGGGAATCGCGCCGAATAAATGTGCGCGATAACGCCAATCGAATTGCCGCGAAAGTTTGGCCGCGCCCGGCTACCGACACGCCTTGAACCATCGCGAACATGAAGATCATGGCGACGCATGCGATGGCCGGCGTGTTCGGCACAATTCCGTGCGCGTTGCGCCCTACGCGAGCTGCAAAATCCCCTGGCAGCGCGAGCGTCCTGCCCGCAAGCCGCCTGCGCGAAAGCCGGGCCATCCCGCCATCCCGGTGCCGCCCTGCGTGACGCCAGGTGGCGACGGAACTTATGGTCTCGCCTATCGCCGGCTTATCGTGTCGATTGGGCGCGCTTCGCCTTGCCGTGAAGTGTTTCCATACGGCGGAATGCGCTTCGCTTTTCCGCCCTACGCCGCTACGCCGCTGCGCGCGTGGATGACTGCAAGTTGTGGCGTTGGACTACGTGCGTCGTTTGTACTAACATCGCGTCATCCGATTCAACCAGACAGATCGCAAAATGGCTGCCAATTCTCCATCATCTTCCCGGTCTGCCCGGCTCGGCCTGCGCGCCACGCCCGAGCAGGAAGCGGTGCTGCGCCGCGCAGCCGAGCTTGCGCACAAGTCCCTGACCGATTTCATCCTGGATAGCGCCTGTCTCGCCGCCGAGCAAACTTTGCTGGATC
>JAEUNN010001048.1 GCA_016791085.1 Rhodocyclaceae bacterium
TTTCCGCGAGGCGCGCGGCCACCTCGCCCGCAACGGCGTCGTCGGCACTGCTGTGACTGATGAATAGCGCGCTCATCGGCAATTTGCCTGCAACACAGCGTGAACATTAGCCGCCGGTGGCGCGCGCCGCGAGCGCGGGCTGGGGTTGCCCCCGCGTATCGACGCCCAGCGGCTGGCATCGCGGGCGGGACGCCCGCGCCCCCAAGGCGGGCGGGATTTAACCGTGTAGCGGCTCGATGCGGTCAAGGTTGGCAGTTCAAGGCGCGTGACGCAGGCGGATCGGGTCGAGCCAGCGGGATTGCGCCCGCTGACCCTCCCACACCACCGGACATGCGGTTTTCCGCATCCGGCGGTTGAGCCCGGCGGGCTCAACCCGCAAGCTCCCATGGAATGATGAAGCCGTATTGATTGAGCGTTTCGGTGCGCAACGCGGTATTGACCACTACGTTGATGGCCATGGCCCAGGCACCGCGGCGACAGCCCGCGACACCCAGGGCGCGACCGCGCACACCGAGCCGGAACAGCGCCCGGTAGCGGCCGCGGCGGTTATGCCAGCGCAGCCAGAAGCACTTGCGCATGTGCCGGCGTATCCATCCGGATAGCCGACGCAGCTTCGTTCGCTTATTCGCATAGGCGAAGTAGTTCCACCAGCCTTGGATGTACCTCAGCCAGTTGGTGCGCAGTTGCTCGGTCGTCACACTCTGCCGTGCATCCCATAGCTGTCGAACGCGCTCCTTGAGTTTCTTCAGCGCGCTCGGAGCGGGACCTACTTCCCCGCTTTCGTGGATGCAAAAGCCCAGCAGTTTGCTCGTGCCGCTGCGGCTGACGCCGCTCTTTTGTTCGTTGATCACCAAGCTCAGATGCGTGCTCAGCCAAGCCGTCACACTGCCCAGCATCCGCTGTGCCGCTCGTTCGCTGGCTGCAAACAGCGCAATGTCGTCCGCGTAACGCACGAACGCCACCCCGCGCCGTTCCAACTCCTGGTCCAGCGGGTCCAGATAGAGGTTGGCCAGTAGCGGGCTCAGCGGGCCGCCTTGCGGCGTGCCACAGCTGCGCGGCTCCAACCTCCCGCCCGGGTGTTGCATGGGCGCACGCAGGTACCGGCCTATCAGTGCCAGTACTCGCTTGTCCTCTATCCGGCGACCTAGCAAATGCATCAGCCGGTCGTGGCTGACTTGATCGAAAAAGCTCTTCAAGTCAATGTCCACAACCCACACTTTGCCCTCGGCTACGTAGCCTCGGGCAGCCGTCACCGCGTCGTGGGCCGAGCGTTGCGGCCGAAAGCCGTAGCTGTGCCGACTCATCTGCGCATCAAAGGCCGCGCTCATCACCTGGTGCAGGGCTTGTTGTATGAGCCGGTCTTGTACCGTCGGGATGCCCAGCAGCCGACTTCCTCCGCTGGCCTTCGGTATTTCAACCGCGCGCACCGCTCCCGGGCGGTAGGTCCCGCTCCGCAATTTCTCGCGGATCCCGTCCCAGTGTTTCTGCAGGTGCACCCACGTCCCGTCAATGGTCTTCCCATCAACGCCCGCGGCCCCGTCATTGGCCTTGACTGCCGACCACGCCGCTATCAGGTTCTCGCGCGACAGTATTGCTTCCAACTTCACTTGTACATCCATGGTGCTCATTGAACCCCTTCTGGCATCCGACCTCGCAGGCTCAGAAAACTCGTCGGCCACAGGTCCGCTTCCTCAGGATTCCACCTGCCCCAGCTCGCCTGCCGCTCGGGGGGTTGCCGCTGTTGCAACGCCCGATGCATTTCAACCGCCTGTCCGCTTTCTGCTCCAGATTTCGAATTGTGGTTCTTTCGTGACTCTTCGGCCCTTTGCTCCGCCAACCTTTCGGCCAGCCTCATCGCTACTACGGCCTCTGCTGACTCCTTGGCCGCTCTCACGTCCAAGGTCTCCCCGGGTAAGAACATGTACTTTCGACCCATGCCGTCAGGCTCTACCCCGTGTGTCTTTCGGTGACGGTCGGATTTCGCGTTTCCTAGCACGCTCATCGCCCACACGTGGCCTCGCTGCCTGTTCCTGTTCGTACGGTTGTGTCTTTGCTACGCCCTTCTTTCAGCTTCGCCTCACGGCTTACACCTTGGGTTTCGCTACGCTTGCTGTCACTTAATGCGGTTACCTCCTCACAGGTAACAAGTACATGCCCATGCCGGGCACACTAGGGCGCAATCCCCGAAGGGAATTGCGCCGAACCATCGCCCGACGAGCACGGCGCCGCCCCCATCCCGTAAGGAAATTATCCCAAACCGATCTTCGGCCCCGTTCTGCTCATGCCTGATTACCGCCGCGCCCGGCACCCCGGAGGCACATGGTTTTTCACCCTGAATGCCCTCCAACGAACTAACACCGATTTATTGACCCGAAACATAGATGCGTTGCGGCAAGCCGTGAGGCAGGTTCGGCGCGTACATCCATTTATTATCCACGGCTGGGTGGTGTTGCCGGACCATATGCATTGCATCATCGAACTTCCTCCCGGCGATACGAATTTTGCGCTTCGCTGGCGCCTGATACGCATGGGATTTTCTCGCCGGATCCCAAACACCGAATGGCGCTCCGCCGTCCGGCAGGAACGTGGCGAACGCGGCCTGTGGCAACGCCGCTATTGGGAACATTTGATTCGCGACGACGCGGACTTTCAAGCGCATATGGACTACCTGCATTTCAACCCGGTAAAGCATGGTTGGGTAGCGTGCGTGCGGGATTGGCCATATTCCACATTTCACCTCTTGGTTGCCCGCGGCCTTTACCCAGCCGACTGGGGCGGCGATAATGTCAACGAAACGTTTGATGGCGGAGAATGACTGTCGCGAGGTTCATTCGGCGCAATTCCCTGCGGGGATTGCGCCCTACGGCTCCGCCTGCCTGGTACGCCCGCCTTTACGGCCTCACCCGCGACGAACTGCGCGAGTTCGGCGAGTGCCGCACGCGCCGCATGGTGCTCGAGGTGCAGGACAGGATCGAAACTAACAATACCAACTAAAGGACCAACATGGATTGGCAAACACTTTTGAGTCCAAGGCGCTTGGGAAAGCTCGACGAACCATTGGCGGCGCGGGGGCCGCGCTCCCCATTTCAAAGAGATTACGACCGCATCCTTTTTTCCGCGGCGTTTCGACGCCTGCAGGACAAAACCCAGGTATTTCCCCTCGCAAAAGATGACTACGTCCGGACTCGTTTGACACACAGTCTTGAGGTATCCACCGTAGGCCGATCACTCGGAGCGATGGTTGGCGACGCAATCGTGCAACGCCACCCGGACCTACAGACGCGCGGCATCACAGCGGCAGACTTCGGAACCATCGTCGCCGCTGCGTGCCTCGCGCACGACATCGGGAATCCACCTTTCGGGCACGCGGGCGAATCAGCAATTCAGGACTGGTTTACGCGCCAAGGTACGGGATCCGAATATTTGGACAAGCATTGCAATGGCGCGCAGGAAAAGGCCGACTTCCAGAAGTTCGAGGGCAATGCGCAAGGGTTTCGTGTATTGACCCGAATACAGTCCTCCGGCCAGGAAGGAGGAATGCAATTGACCTGCGCAGTACTCGGCGCATACTCGAAATATCCGCGCGCGTCGATAATCGAGTCACCCAATGCGACGAACGGCATCAGCGGCAAAAAATTCGGCTTCGTGCAACAGGATCAAAAACACTTCGAACAGGTCGCGGAAGCAGTCGGGTTGATGCAGAAGGGCGATCCCTGCGCATGGTATCGACATCCCCTGGCATTTCTCGTCGAAGCCGCAGACGACATCTGTTACCGCATCATGGACGTTGAAGACGGGTTTCGGACGGGCCACCTTGCTTATAGCGAAATTGAAGGACTATTTGCACCGGTCGTAGGTGGGGAATCCATGTCGCGCGCGAACGCGCTCGGCTCCGAGAAGCAGCGCGTTGAATACCTTCGGGCCAAGGCGATTGATACGGCGATACGCCAGGCCGTACAGGTATTCGTGGATAACGAGGACGCCTTGCTTGCTGGAACGTACGACCGGGAAATACTTGCGGACATTCCGTTGGCCGAGCAATACCGGGCATTCAAGGCACTCGCAAAGCGAAAGGTGTATTGCGTCAAACCGGTGGTTGAAATCGAAGCATGCGGCTTTCGGGTCTTGGCTGGCCTGCTGGAGTGCTTCCTCGATGCCGTGGATGACGCGGCCTCCAAGGGCAACGCGATGTCGGCGCGCAGCCGATCCGTCACCAGCCTTCTGCCGTATGGAAGTTGGCGTGAAGGTATGAGTACGGTAGAGCGTTTGCATGCGGCCACCGATACCGTGTCCGGGATGACAGATTCTTTCGCCCTCGCGACCTACCAGCGTCTTTATGGCATCCGGCTTTCATGATCAGCCGCAATCTCGGTCCCTAACTCCAGTAACCTCCATGACCGCCACGCTGTTCACCGAAGCTAATTACAACCTCGGCGGCAAAATGCGCGAGATCGCGCACGGCCATATAGGCATCCCCGACCTCCGGGGCTATTTCCTGTTCCCGAATGCCGGCGTAAACGGCATCGCGGCGGAAATCAGACGGAAACCCGCCTCGCCGGGATTTTCGAACATCGCAGAACCATGTACATGAGGCGCATATGAGCAAAGACCTCACTACGTCGGCAGTCGATCGGCAAAACATTCTGAACAATCCCTATGCCCTGGCGGAAATAGAGAAAGCCGCGGGGCTGCGCGGCATTCCGTTCGAGAACAGGAACGTGGTGCTCAAGGAGCAGGTGGCGGCATTTTTCGAGATCACCACGCGCACGGTAGAGAACTACCTGGAACAGTTCGCCGCAGAATTCACCAAAAACGGTTATGAGGTGGTGAAGGGTAAGCGACTGAAAATATTGAAGTCTGCCATCCGGTCGCTGGATGTTCCCGAAACGGATTTCGGGAACATCGCGAAAAGCCCGCAACTGGCCGTGTTCGATTTTCGGGCTTTC
>JAEUNN010001049.1 GCA_016791085.1 Rhodocyclaceae bacterium
GCGCTCGGTGAAAAAATCGCGCGCATAGACATGCAGATAATTGCCTTCCGGACCGAAGTGGTTATACACCACGTCCAGCAGCACCATGATGCCCAGCCGGTGCGCGCTCTGGATCAGGCTTTTGAGCGCGTCGGGCGGCCCATAGGCGGCAGCCGGCGCGTAGGCCAGTACGCCGTCGTAGCCCCAGTTGCGGCGCCCCGGCGTGGCCGCCAGCGGCATGATTTGCAGCGCCGTAACACCCAGTTCGGCCAGGTAGCCGAGGCGCTGTTCCAGGCCCGCGAAACTGCCTTGCGGACTGGCGCAGCCCACGTGCACCTCGTACACCACGGCTTCGTGCCAGGGCCGGCCGCACCAGTTCTCGTCCTGCCACTCGAAACTGCATGGGTCTGTCAGTTCCGACGCGGCGTGCACTCCGTCCGGATTGCTGCGCGAAGCCGGGTCGGGAACCAGCAGGCCGCCATCGACCTGGAAGCGGTAACGGCAGCCCGGCAGTAGCCCTTTCATGTCGCGTTCGAACCAGCCGCCCTGCAAGGGCGACATGGGCAGTGCCGCGTGCGTATCGGCGTGGTCCAGGCGCAGCAACACCTCGCGCGCGGACGGGGCCCAAAGCCGAAAGCGCGTGCTGTCGGGGTCGTAGTACGCACCAAAGGGCATGTCGTGCAGTCGCTTCATGCCGGCGCAACCATTTCTTCTAGCACCGCGGCCGAACGTCCGGCGAGCGCGTAACGTGCGCTGGCGGCTATCTGACGCAGGGAATCCACCTCTGCGCGGTCGTCGGCGGTATCCACGCGTACCGCCCAGCCGGTCGTCCCGGCCAGGGCCGGCAACTGGAAATCCAGCCCGTCGTGATGGGCGTTGATGAGCAGCAGGAAATTCGAGTCGGACACCGGATGGCCGCGTGCGTCGGTCTGCGCGAGCGCGTCTCCGGCCAGATAGACACCCAGGCAGCGCGCAAAATCGTGACGCCATTGCGCGTCGGTCATTTCATGTCCTTCGGGTGTGAGCCACAGGATGTCCTTGACGGCGCGGCCGCGTATGGGACGGCCCTGGAAAAAATTGCGGCGCCGGAATACCGGGTGGGCGCGGCGCAGCGCGAGCAACTTGCGCACGAATGCCAACAGGTCGGCGCGGCTTTCCGCCAGCGACCAGTCCATCCACGATAATTCGTTGTCCTGGCAATAGGCGTTGTTGTTGCCTTGCTGGCTGCGGCCGAATTCGTCGCCCGCCAGCAGCATGGGCACGCCTTGCGACAGCAACAGCGTGGTCAGGAAATTGCGCATCTGGCGCGCGCGCAGCGCCTGTATGGCGGGGTCACCGGTGGGCCCTTCGACGCCGCAATTCCAGGACAGGTTGTGGTTGTGCCCGTCGCGGTTGTCTTCGCGGTTGGCGCTATTGTGCTTGTGGTCGTAACTGACCAGATCGGCCAGCGTGAAGCCGTCGTGCGCGGTGATGAAATTGATGCTGGCGTAGGGTTTGCGGCCGCTCGTTTCGTACAGGTCGCTCGACCCGGTCAGGCGCGTCGCGGTCTCGCCTATGAGTCCGCCGTCGCCTTTCCAGAATGCGCGCATGTTGTCGCGATAGCGGTCGTTCCACTCGGCCCAGCCGACCGGAAAATTGCCCACCTGATAGCCGCCTTCGCCCAAATCCCAGGGTTCGGCGATCAGTTTTACGCGCGACAGCACGGGATCTTGCCGGATCACGTCGAAAAACGCGCCCAGGCGGTCGACTTCGTGCAGTTCGCGCGCCAGCGTGGAAGCGAGGTCGAAACGGAATCCATCGACGTGCATGTCCATGGCCCAGTAGCGCAGGCTGTCCATGATGAGCTGCAGCACGCGCGGATGCTGCATGTTGAGTGCATTGCCGCAGCCGCTGTAATCGACATAGAAGCGCCGGTTGTTCGGTGCCAGACGGTAGTAGGAAGCGTTGTCTATTCCGCGCAGCGACAGGGTGGGGCCGAGCTGGTTGCCTTCAGCGGTGTGGTTATAGACCACGTCGAGTATCACTTCGATGCCGGCGGCATGAAGGCTGCGAACCATGGTTTTGAATTCGCCCACGCTCGCGCCGGACAGATAGCGCGGTTCCGGCGCGAAATAGCCGATCGAGTTGTAGCCCCAGTAATTGCGCAGATTTTTTTCCACGAGGTGGCGGTCGTCGTTGAATGCATGCACCGGCATCAGTTCCACGGCGGTGACTCCGAGGCGCTGCAGATAATCGATCACCGCCGGTGTGGCAAGCGCGGCATAAGTGCCGCGCAGCGCCGGCGGCACGCCCGGGTGCCGCATCGTGAAGCCGCGCACGTGCAGTTCATAGATGACCGTGTCGTGCCAGGGCACGCGCGGCGGACGGTCGTCGCCCCAGGTGAAGGCCTGATCGATCACGCGGCATTTGGGCATGCCGGCGGCACTGTCGCGGCGGTCGAAGGACAGATCGGACGCCGCGTGGCCGACACGATAGCCAAAGTGCGCATCGCTCCAGCGGATACCGCCATGCAAGGCCTTCGCGTAGGGATCGAGCAGCAATTTGTGGTGATTGAAGCGCATGCCCAGTTCCGGCCGGTAGGGTCCGTATACCCGATAGCCGTAAAGCAGGCCCGGGCGCGCTTCGGGCAGGTAGGCGTGCCAAATCTGTTCGGTATGTTCGCGCAGTTCTATGCGTTGCCGCTCATGGCGCCCGCTGTCGTCGAACAGGCATAGTTCGACCTTGCTGGCATGCTCGGAAAACAGCGCGAAATTGACGCCCTGTCCATCCCAGGTGGCGCCGCGCGGATAGGGCGTGCCGGGCCATACGGCGGTGATCGGCCCCGCTGCCGGTCCCATGGCTGACATGCCGCAGCCGCCTCAAAGATAGCGCGGCGGATCGCCGGCCGCGCCGCACACTTTGTGGCTGGGTTTGGCGATCACCACGATGCCCGATGCGCTGCGGTGATAGCGTGCCGCGTCGGCCGCCGCGTCGTAGCCGATATGGGTGCCCGGGGGAATTTCGTTGTAGCGGTCCACGATCACGCGGCGCAGCCGCACGCCGTGCCGTATCACCGTGTAATCCATGACGATGCATTCGTCGAGTTCTACGTCCTGTTCCGCGACGACTTCGCGGCGCAGCACCGAATTGCGGATTTTTGCGCCCTTGATGAGGCAGCCGGCGCCCAGTATGCAGTTGTCCATTTCGGCGCGAACCACTTTGGGCGTGGGGCCCTGATAGGTGCTGGAACCGATACGCCAGGCCGGATTGAACAAATTGAAGCGCGGCTCCAGGCCGAGCAGGTCCATGTGGGCATCGAAATACGCATCGAGCGTACCCACGTCGCGCCAGTAGCCGGGCGCCTCGCCAGGGTGCAGGCCGGGTATGCGATTGCTCGCAAAATCGTAGGCATACACGCGCCGGTGGTCACACAGCGACGGCAGCAGGTCGCGGCCGAAATCCTTGTGTCCGCGCCGTGTGGCGTCGTGCAGTGTGGCGATGAGCACGTCCGCATTGAACAGATAGTTGCCCATCGAGGCGTAGGAAAAGCCCGCCCTGCCGGGCATGGCTGGCGGGTCCGTAGGCTTTTCGTGAAACGCGCGGATGCGGCCGTCTGCCGCCGCATGGATGATGCCGAACGCCGCCGCCTCGGCACGCGGCACCGGCAGTGCGGCCACGCTCACCTCGGCATTGCGGTTGCAATGGAAGTCGATCATTTGCCGGATGTCCATGCGGTAAATGTGATCGGCGCCGAAAATCGCCACGACGTCGGGCGCGTACTGCTCGATCAGGTTGATGTTCTGATAGACCGCGTCCGCCGTGCCCTGGAACCATTCGGGCCCGCCGCGCATTTG
>JAEUNN010001071.1 GCA_016791085.1 Rhodocyclaceae bacterium
ATGTCTGGGCGGCAATGTTGGAAACGCTGGGCATGGTAGTTGTCCGTTCATACCGGTCCGACCGGTCAGACCAGTTATAGCAGATTCTATGCCAAGCCGAACGAGGCGTAAACAGTCAAGGCAACTTGTTGATTGTTCCGGGCTTGTGCCGAATTTGCGGCGCCTGCGGAGTTTTTGCGGGCGCACCGCCTTGGGGAGTTTTCCGGGTCCAGCAGCCAAACTGGTGCGCGCACAGTTCGCGGCGGACGGCCGGGTCTGCGGCTGAGCGGACGGCGGCGCCGCGACGCTGCGGCCTTGCGGCGGCCAGGAAATGGCACATCGCCAAGCCGGCCCGGTGGCATTTGACCGCTCCGGCCGCTGGCCGCGCCAGCCGGCGCGGTCGTGGCCGGGCTTGGCGCGCCGGATGTGGCCAGGCTTGCCGCGACAGGCGCGCTGGTCACGGTGATCGCGGCGAAGCTGCGGGCGCCTCGCGGCTAACTCAGGAACGGAGCCAACGCCGTTAAGTTAGCGGGATTTGCTGTGCCAGACTGGACACAAAGCGCAAATTCGCAGGCATCTGGATGTTTTCGGGCTTTCCATTCGGCGGTTTCGTGGCCTGCTTGCCAAGCTGCGGTCCCTGGCAAATCCGCTCGTGGTGAGCCCTACGACAGACTCAGGACAGGCTCCGGCTAACCATCAATGGGCTTGTCGCGCGTCGGGTCGAATTTCTTGAACCGCGGTGCCTCGCGCACGCCCTTCGACAGGCAGAGGGCGAACGGGAGTGGGAATTTGCTGGCCGCACATCCAACGCTCCATGCCTGGAGTTCGAATTGGGTAAGCTTGACTTGAGGGCATGGTGAACGGAGCAGGGCGCGTGAACCTAAGTTTGTGGCGCCTTGATCTTCCGGACCGCCGACAGGTCGCCCAGAAACACCCGCAGCGTGTCTTTTTCGGCCTCCGTAAGCTCCTTGCTGTCGAGTAACTTGAGCTTGCCGATCACCAGTTCCAGAGCTTCCGCCAGATGACCCAGCTGTTTGCCATAGCTCCCGACCGTTGCCAGCGTCTGCAGCTCGACGGCCGCATTCGACGAGGCCCCCAGACTGACGTTCAAGAGGTTGAACGACCAGTGCGGCAATACCGGCTGATTCAGATTGCCCGGCGCCAACTGCACGGGCAAATAGACGTTTTCCATGAGTGACCTCGTACATGTGTGAGTGCTTGCGGGCCGGTTCCCGCAAGCCGGCGCGTACCCGCGCGGCAAAAATCGTCGCGCGACACGGCTCGCGGCCGCGTATTCAAACGAACCCGCGCTGCGGCATTTTTCCCAGGCGCCGGGTTCGCATTGTTCGCGGCCGGCAAATCGAGCACGCCGGATCTTCGAGTTCAACCAAGCCCAAGCCCGGCAGCCGGGATAGGATAGCCACCGGGGTGAAGCCGACGCAAACCGGCGGACGCGGCGTGGCGGTACGCGGACGGCGGATCGGCTATCGCGCGCGGTCGCGACGAAAGGTACGGACACGTTGGGAACCGCCCGGAACGCGCCAGAACGCGCGTACCGGCGCGCCGCTAACTTTACATAATATACATTATCGGAAATTTGCCATGGTTCGGCGGGCACCCAGCCCGCCCGACGGCCGCGCCCGCGTTGGGCTTCCACCACGCCGGCACGGCGTGTCCGTCGCGCACATGGACCGCGCCGACGCTTGGTAAGCCGCGCGACATGCTGCATGATCCTGCATTGCACCGGATTGCAGGATCATGCACCGAGCCCGCATTTGCGCCTTGGACCCGTGCCGGACGCCGGCGAACATTTCCGGACTTTCGCTGCCAATACAGGCTACACCAAACCAGACCAGGCCATGGACATCGACTTTGCGTGTACGCGTTGCGGCAATTGCTGCAGAAATTTGCGCCTGCCGCTATCCGCCGGCGAAGCCCGGCAATGGATCGCGGATGGGCACCCGGTCGAAGTGCTGTGCGAAGCCATCGTTTGGCCGGGCGACCCGCCGCAACCCAACCCCTACGCGGCCTAC
>JAEUNN010001083.1 GCA_016791085.1 Rhodocyclaceae bacterium
TACCTGCACGGCGTGGTCCAGGCCCAGCCCGTCTATCTGGTCCAGCAGGCGCGCGAGGCCGCCGTCCCAGTCGCGCCCGGCGATGGTGAGGCGCGCCTGCGGCAGGCGGGACACCAGATGCGCCATCGTGGCGATCAGACGGTCCAGCCGCTTGTTGTCGGAAAAGCGCCCCAGGAACAGAAAGTTCGGCCGGCATTGCACATCGCCCGCGGCGGCGAACTTTTCCACGTCCACGCCGTTATCTATCTGTTCCAGCCAGCCCGCGCACAGCGGCGCGAAGCGCGCGTAATCGCCCGCGCTGCAGGCCAGCACGCGGCGATAGCCGCGCAGGCTGGCGCGCGTCACGGTCTGGAAATAGAGGCGCTTGGCGCGCGCCGCGTAGCCGGAGTGGAAAAACCCGCCGTGCGTCGATAGCACCATGGGCAGGCCGTGCAGCGCGCGCGTGGCGGCCAGATAGTCGGCAAAAAAATCCAGCCCATGCACGTGAATCAGATCGTGGCCGCGCACCTGCGCGAGGCAGCCCGGCGCGAGCGGATAGCGCGGGCTGCCGGCCCAGCCCAGGCGGCGCACCGGTATGCCCGCGACCTCATCGGTGGCGGGCAGCCGCGGCCCGGCGCGGTGGAACAGCCGGTCCAGCGTCAGTACGCGCGCATCCAGGCCCGCCGCGCGCTGGGCGCGCGCGAGGCACAGCACGAAATTTTCCAGCCCGCCCACGCCGGGGCTGAACTGGCGCACCACGTGCAGCACTCGCATGGCTTACACCTTGTAAAGTTCTATGGCGGGCCGCCCCAGGGCGGCGCGCAGTTTGCCCAGATTGGCGGCCGCCTTGATGCGGAACACCATGGAGCGGCCCAGACCGAAAGGCCGCAGGACCGTGGCGATGACCAGTCCGCCCAGCCATTGCAGCGCGGCGCGAGCGAGCACCGCAAGGCGGCGCGCCGGGCGCGCGCCGGCCACGAAAATGCGGAAATAGGTTTCGCCCACGCGCTCCGCCTTGGCGAGCAGATAGTCGCGATTGAGGCGCCGCGTTTCCACGGTTTCGCGCACCACGGCTTCGCGGCAGGTCACCATGCGCACGCCGCGCCGGGCCAGGCGATGGAACAACTCGGTATCTTCGCCGCCGGTATGTCCGTAGGCGGCATTGAACACTTCGGATTCGCGCGCCAGCAGCTCGCGCGCCACCAGCGCGTTGCAGGTGGGGCCGCAGTCGACCGGCGTGCCGCTGGGCGGCAAGGACTTGCCGAACAGGTCGGCGCGGCGTATCCAGTCCGGACAGCCCGGCGGATAGACGGTATGCACGGCGCCGAACACCACGCCGGCCGCGCTGGCGCGGGCCTGTGCGACCAGGCGCGCAATCCAGTCCGGCGCGGCCACTTCGTCGTCGTCCAGGAAAGCCAGCCACTCGCCGCCGGCATGGCGCACGGCGGCGTTGCGCGCCGCGGCGATGCCGGGCCGCCCGGCCGGCAGGTAGCGGATGGCGAGCGGCAGGCGCGCGGCGGCCTGCGCCACACGGTCGGCGGCGCTTTGCGCGCTGTCGCTATCCACGACCACCACGTCCAGCACCACATCCGGCGGCAGTTGCTGTGCTGCCAGGCTGTGCAGGGTGTCCACCACGCTCGCGCGGCGGAAGGTGCACAGACATACGGTAACGCTCAGTTTCATTGCCTGCTCCTGGTTTCGTGCGCCATGCGGTAGGTGATGGCCATGGCGATCAGTTGCAGCAGCCATACCCACACGAAGCCGCGCAACAAAGAAGATTCGGTCAGGTTGTGCAACAGCGAAAACACCACCAGGGTCCAGCACAGCCCGGACAGCCAGGGCATGGACGCGGCGGCCTCGATGCGCGCCAGGCAG
>JAEUNN010001103.1 GCA_016791085.1 Rhodocyclaceae bacterium
TTCCGCGACGAAGCCAGCGCACTCGTGCAACTTGGCAGCAAGGAGCGCATCGATCTAAGCCTCACGCGCGAAGAACTGGCCGACATGACGCGCCATCTGGTCGCCAAAACCATGCAGCCGGTCAGGAAGGCCCTGCGCGACGCCGGCTTGCGGCGCGAGGACGTGAAAGGCGTGGTCATGGTGGGTGGCTCCACGCGCATGCCGCACGTGCAGCGCGCGGTGGCCGAATTTTTCGGCATGGAGCCGCTCAACAATCTGGACCCGGACAAAGTGGTCGCGCTTGGCGCCGCCATCCAGGCCAATGTGCTGGCCGGCAATCGCAAGTCCGAAGACGACTGGCTGCTGCTCGACGTGATTCCGCTGTCGCTGGGCCTGGAAACCATGGGTGGCCTGGTGGAGCGCGTGATACCGCGCAATTCCACGATACCGGTCGCGCGCGTGCAGGAATTCACCACCTACAAGGACGGGCAGACCGCCATGAGTTTTCACGTCGTGCAGGGCGAGCGCGAACTGGTAGCGGATTGCCGCTCGCTGGCGCGTTTCGAACTGCGCGGCATTCCCCCCATGGTGGCGGGCTCGGCGCGAATACGCGTCACCTTTCAGGTCGATGCGGACGGATTGCTGGCGGTGTCGGCGCGCGAACAGTCCAGCGGCGTCGAAGCGAAAATCGAAGTCAAGCCGTCTTACGGCCTGGGCGAAGAAGAAATCGCGCGCATGTTGCGCGACGGGTTCGACCACGCCGGCGACGACCTGCAGGCGCGCGCGCTCTCCGAACAGCGCGTCGAAGCCAGACGCCTCATCGACGCCACCGAAGCCGCCCTGGTCGCCGATGGCGATTTGCTGTCCGCGTCCGAGCGCGACGCCATCGTGGCAGACCTGGCGCGGCTGTCCGCGCTGGCGCAGGGTCAGGACCATCGCGCGCTCAAGGCCGGCGTGGAAGAACTTAATCGCGCCACGACCGAATTTGCGGCGCGGCGCATGGATAAAAGCATACGCCAGGCTCTGGCCGGGCGTAGCGTGGATAGTCTCAAGGTTTGAAAGCAAAAACTACACGTATGACGCAACTAATCGTCCTGCCGCATGTGGAACTGTGTCCCGAAGGTAGCGTGATCGAAGCCGAACCCGGGCGCACCATTTGCGACACCCTGCTGGAACATGGCGTGGAAATCGAACACGCTTGCGAGCGCTCCTGCGCCTGCACGACCTGCCATGTCATCCTGCGCGAAGGTTACGACAGTCTGGAGCCGGCCGAAGAAGACGAGGAAGATTTGCTCGACAAGGCGTGGGGCCTGGAGCCGACTTCACGTCTGTCCTGTCAGGCCGTCGTCGGCACCGAAGCGCTGGTCATAGAAATCCCCAAATACACCATCAACATGGTTTCCGAGGGCAAGCACAAATGAAATGGACCGATACGCTGGATGTCGCCATCGCATTGTCCGAACAGTATCCCGAGGTCGACCCGATGAAAGTCAATTTCGTCGATCTCATGCGCTGGGTCGTGCAGTTGCCCGAATTTGACGACGACCCCAAACATTGCGGCGAAAAAATCCTCGAGGCCATCCAGGCGGCGTGGATAGAAGAAGTCGAATAACCGCCGCGCACCCAGCTCAAGCTTGCCTGCTGCGACCACCTGTATCGGGTTCCGGCGGCTGCGCATGCGGAAAAGTTTGCGCGGCGCGCGGCCTGATCCGTGCAGGCGGCTCGACCGAGGCCTGCAAGCGCGGCGGATTCAGCTGGCAGAGTTGGCGGCCGGCAAAGCCGGCACGGCCTGCCCGCGCGACCACAGGTACATGGCGAGGCCGGCCAGCAACATCGGTACGCACAGCCACTGCGCGGTCGATAGCCCCAGGGTGAGCGTGCCGAATATGCCGGCGTCGGGATTGCGGAAAAATTCCGCCAACATGCGCAGCAGCGCATAGCCGATCAGAAATAGCGCGCTCACCGCGCCCGTGCGGCGCGGCTGCCCCGCATACACCCACAACACCGCGAACAGCAGCAAGCCTTCCAGCCCGGCCTGATAGAGTTGCGAGGGGTGGCGCGGCAGCGCATCCACATTGGGAAAAATCATGGCCCAGGGCAGGTCCGGACTGGCCGGACGCCCCCACAGCTCGCCATTGATGAAATTGCCTATGCGCCCGGCCGCGAGCCCGGTCGGCACCAGCGGCGCGACGAAATCCATGACCTGCAGAAACGGCAAACCCTGCCGGCGCGCCCACAAGGCACAGGCCACCAGCACGCCGAGGAAGCCGCCGTGGAAACTCATGCCGCCGTTCCATACCGCCGGTATCTGCAGCGGGTTGGCAAAATAATAGCCGGGCTGAAAGAACAGTACCTCGCCCAGGCGCCCGCCTATCACCACCCCCAGCACGCCGTAAAACAGCACGTCGTCGATACGCGCGGCATCGAACCCCAGTTCCGGACGCCGCTTGGCGTGGAGCCGGCCCAGCACGATCACCAGCACGAACGCCGCCAGGTAGGTGAGGCCATACCAGCGCACGTCCAAAGGTCCGATACGGATTGCGACGGGGTTGAAATCAGGGTGTATCAGCATGAACGTGCGGCGGAACTGGACATGGCGGCAGTGTACCCGCGCGGCGCGGCGTGCGGGGCGCCGCCGCACCTGGCTGCCGGCGCGGCGCTGCGGGGCAGGCGCGCCAATGGAAAACCCGGTTTGACAGGCAGGCCCTGCCGCCGCCATAATTATGAATTACGGCGAATTTTCCGCTGCGCGGGACGAAAATCCGGCGCAGCGTGCTCCGGCCAGGGCGCCGGCGCAGGCCGAGCGGATTTTTTGCAGCCCTGGCGGGCGCGCGTGCGGCGGCAGGCAATTTCATGCAGACCGCGGCGGTGCCAGGACAAATCCCGCATAATTCTGCGCGCAGGCGCTCATCGCGACTTGCTGCCGCGCAATACCCGCTGAGGAAAGCATGGATACCCAAACGATACGCATCGCCCCGCGCGCGCCCGCCGCGGCACCCGCGCCGGCTCCGCGCTGGAGCAGCGAACAGGTGCT
>JAEUNN010001110.1 GCA_016791085.1 Rhodocyclaceae bacterium
ATCTCATCGGATATATCGACCGCGGAATCGTCCTGCACGAAACGCAGTTCTTCGATTTTCGCTTCGAGTTCGGCAATCGGCTGTTCAAAATCAAGGAACGTCGTTTTCATGGCCGTACGCTGCGATAAAGACGGAATTCTAGCTGCAATGCACGCTGCCGGGACGCATACTTGCGCGCCTGCGAACAAGCTGCGGCGCGCGTGTTTTCCGCGCGACCAGACCGGCACGGCCGGCACGCGACTAGCAGGCTGTTACTTGCCAGGAAAAGAAATTGCCGCGCCGGTGACACTGCAGGCCAGCCGGCAGAGCGTCACTTGACGCGGGTGAGGCGCGGGCGCTGACCACCCGGACCGGATGGACCGCCGCTGTCCTTGGGCTCGGGTTCGACCAGCGTGGAGCGCAGCGCGGCGTCTTCGGCCGCCGCCGCGTCGCGCGCGGCGCCCGCCGCAGCCGGCGGCTTCACGTCGAAAGCCATGCCGTTGCCGGTTTCCCGCGCGTAAATCGCTTCGACGTTCTCGACCGGGATGAACAGCCGCTGCGCCACGCCACCAAAGCGCGCAGCGCAGGAAATCGCCACGTTGTCGATCAGCAACTGTTCCACCGCGTCGGGCCCGATATTCAGGATGATTTGCCCGTCGCGCACGTATTGGCGCGGAACGCCCGTACGGTCGTCGACCATCACCGCCACATAAGGGGTATAGCCCTGATCGACGCACCACTCATAGAGCGCGCGCAACAGGTACGGTTTGGTCGAAACGCTGGAAGCCATAGGAGTGCTGTGATGCCGGGCCGGCTCAGCCGCCGGCCCCGCGCATCAACGCCGCATGATCTTTTCCGCCGGCGTCAGAGCATCGATGAAGCCCTGCCGGCTGAAAATGCGCTCCGCGTACTTCATGAGCGAGGCGGCATTTTTGCCCAGATCGATGCCGTAGTGGTCGAGACGCCACAGCAAGGGGGCGACGGCCACGTCGAGCATGGAAAATTCCTCGCCGAGCATGAATTTCTGCTTGGTGAAGATGGGCGAGAACTCGAGCAGGCGATCGCGTATCTGCTGGCGCGCCTTTTCGGCCGCCTTGTTGCCCTTTTCCAGCGCATCGACGTGGGCGAACAGTTCCTGCTCGAAAGTGTGCAGCAACTGGCGCGCCCGCGCGCGCATGATCGGGTCAGGCGGCATCAGTTGGGGATGCGGAAAGCGCTCGTCGATGTACTCGTTGATGATGTTCGATTCGTACAGAACCAGGTCGCGATCCACCAGCACGGGCACACGGTTGTATGGATTTATGACCGCGATGTCCTCCGGCTTGTTGTACAGATCGACGTCTATCACCTGAAAATCCATGCCTTTTTCGTATAGCACGATGCGGCATCGGTGCGAGAACGGATCTGTCGTACCGGAATAGAGGTTCATCATGGTGTGCGCGCCCCAGGAATACTCGGCATCGCGTACCACGCGACGCACGCGCGACGAAGATTCTTCGCGATGGCCGAGTACTTGCATGTTGCTGCTCCGTAAGGTTGGGTTAATGGATGTCTTTCCAGTAGGCGCGCTTCAGCATGTAGGACAGCACACCAATGACCGTGAGGACCGATACGACGATGATGCCGAGCGACTTGCGTTTTTCGGCAACCGGTTCGCTCATATATACCAGGAAAGCGACCAGATCGCCAACCATCGCATCGTATTCTTGCGCACTCATCTTGCCGGGCTTGGCCAGCTGCAGCGTCTTGTGCTCGACCTCTTCGCCGTGCGAACCCTTGGCTTTCTCGACGTGGAGCACCTGGTCGCCCTGAAGTTCCCACAGCACGTGGGGCATGCCCACGTTGGGGAATATCACGTTGTTCCAGCCGGTGGGACGCGTGCTGTCGCGGTAGAACGAACGCAGGTAGGTGTAGAGCCAATCCGCGCCCGAGCCGGATTCGGACGAGCGCGCACGCGCGATCACGGTAAGGTCGGGCGGCGTTGCACCGAACCAGTTGCGGGCGTCCGCACTGGAAATCGACACGCGCATCAGTTCGCCGACCTTTTCAGCCGTGAACATCAGGTTGTCCTTGATCTGCTCGTCGCTCAGCCCGATGTCCTTGAGGCGGTTGTAGCGCATGTAGGACGCGGAGTGGCAGTTCAGGCAGTAA
>JAEUNN010001217.1 GCA_016791085.1 Rhodocyclaceae bacterium
CCAGCGCTTCCTGGGCTCGATTCAAGGCAAGGTCGATCTCGCCCTTGACCCAGATCAACGGCCCCAGATCGACGTCGGCACTGGCGCTCATGACGGCATCCTGTGAAATGTGCAGCGTTATACCTTGAAGCCGGCGACCGAGCCTTTCAGTTCAACGGCCAGATCGGCGAGCTGCCCGATCGACAGCGCGGTTTGCTGCGTACCCAGAGTGGTTTGTTCATTGACCTTCAGAATACTCTGCATGGTGCCCGCCACGGTGGTTGCGCGCTCGGCCTGACGCTGCGTGGCACTGGAAATTTCTTCAATCAGGCGGGCAAGCTGCGTGGATACCGAGGAAATTTCAGACAGCGCCTGGCCCGCCGCGTCCGACAGCTTGGCCCCTTCGACCACGTTGCGGGTGGAGTTTTCCATGGCCGCCACGGCGTCCGCGGTGTCGGTCTGAATGGTTTTGACGATCGCTGCGATCTGTTTGGTGGCCTCACCGGAACGTTCGGCGAGGCGCTGCACTTCTTCCGCCACCACCGTGAACCCGCGCCCGGCTTCACCCGCGCTGGCGGCCTGTATGGCTGCGTTCAGGGCCAGCACGTTGGTTTGCTCGGTAATGTCGGAAATCAGTTCCACGATTTCGCCAATTTCCTGCGAGGATTCGCCGAGGCGCTTGATGCGCTTCGAGGTGTCCTGAATCTGCTCGCGGATTTCGTCCATGCCCTTGATTGAGTTCTGCACGGCGGTCGCACCGTTCTGCGCGGCATTGAGCGCCTGCCGTGCAACCTGGGCGGAGCGCATGGCTTCCGACGACACGCCATTCATCTGCTGGGCCATTTCGAGGACCGACTGGCCGGCAGTCTGAATTTCGTGCGACTGGCGGGCGGTTGCCACGAGCAGCTCGCTGGTGCTTTTCTGGGCGGCTTCGGAAGCTGCGCTCACGCGTCCGGCGGCGTCGTTGATGCGGTTCACCAGCACTGACAGTTCTTCAATCGTGTAATTGACCGAGTCCGCGATGGCGCCCGTAATGTCTTCGCTCACC
>JAEUNN010001148.1 GCA_016791085.1 Rhodocyclaceae bacterium
GCTGATCTTGCCGGTCTGCACGCGCGCGCGGTCGAAATGCAGCGCGTCGCGCAGGCGGTTTTCGACTTCGCGCTGGTTGCGCGGGTTTTCCATGTCGATGAAGTCGATCACGATCAGACCGCCCAGGTCGCGCAGGCGCAACTGCCGGGCGATTTCGTCGGCCGCTTCGCAATTGGTACGCAGCGCCGTTTCCTCGATGTCCGCGCCTTTGGTGGCGCGCCCCGAGTTCACGTCTATCGCGACCAGCGCTTCGGTGTGGTCTATGACCACGCGCCCGCCGGAAGGCAGGTGTACGTCGCGCGCATAGGCCGATTCGATCTGGTGTTCGATCTGGAAACGCGAAAACAGCGGCACGTCGTCGCGATAGCGCTTCACACGATTCACGGTGGCCGGCATGACGTGGCTCATGAACTGCCGCGCCTGCTCGAAAATCTCATCGGTGTCGATAAGAATTTCGCCGATGTCGGGCTGGAAGTAGTCGCGGATGGCGCGGATCACCAGGCTGCCTTCCTGGTAAATCAGGAAAGCGCCGGTCTGTTGATGCGCGGCGCTCTCGATGGCGCGCCACAGTTGCAGCAGGTAGTTGAGGTCCCACTGCAGTTCTTCGGCCGAGCGGCCGATCGCCGCGGTGCGGGCAATCGTGCTCATGCCGCCGGGCAGATCGAGCTTGTCCAGCACTTCGCGCAGTTCGGCACGGTCGTCGCCGGCCACGCGGCGCGACACGCCGCCGCCGCGCGGATTGTTCGGCATCAGAACCAGGTAGCGCCCGGCCAGCGAAATATAGGTGGTGAGCGCGGCCCCCTTGTTGCCGCGTTCGTCCTTGTCTACCTGAACGATAATTTCCTGGCCTTCGCGCAGTGCGTCCTGCACGCGCGCCCGGCCCGGATCGATATCGGTCTGAAAATAGCTGCGGCTAACCTCCTTGAACGGCAGAAATCCGTGTCTGTCGGTGCCGTAATCGACGAAGCAGGCTTCGAGACTGGGCTCGATGCGGGTGATT
>JAEUNN010001155.1 GCA_016791085.1 Rhodocyclaceae bacterium
GCCGAGCTGGAAATCCACCCGCCAGACGTTGTCGGCCTGCCTGTGCATGAGCACCGAGCGGCCCGGATGAAACGGCGGATCGAACCAGAACCAGCGCTCCACGGGAAAATCCGCCTGCATGCGCACGTCCACGATGAGGAAGCGGTCGCGGAACAGCGTGCCGGAAAAATCCAGGCCCAGCAGGCCGCGCAAGGGGCTTTGCGCGCCGTCGCAGGCGACCAGCCAGTCGCACTGCAAGAGGTAGCCACCTTCCGGCGTATCGACTTCCAGACTTACGCCGGCCGCATCCTGGCGCAGCGCGCTGGCGCGGTTTTTCCAGCGCAGGTCTACGCCCAGGGCCGTGGCGCGCTGGACCAGGATTTCTTCCAGATGGTGCTGCTGCAGATTTACGAAAGCCGGACGGCCGGCCGGGTCGGAAGCGCCCAGATTGAAACTGTAGAGCAGATGGTCCTTGAAAAATATCTTGCCGGAACTCCAGGCCACACCGCGCCGGCCGACGCTGGCGCCGCAGCCCAGGCGGTCCAGGATTTGCAGGCTGCGCCGGGCGTAGGACACGGCGCGCGAACCTTCGCTGAGACTGTCCTCGGCGTCCAGCAGTACGACCTTGACGCCGCGCAGGGCCAGATCGATCGCCAGACACAGGCCGGTCGGGCCGGCACCGACGATCACGACCGGGTGACGCAGCGGTTGCGCGGCATCCTGGTCGGCCGAGCGTCGATAGGGAAAACGGCTGGTGTCGGGCTTGGTCACGTGTGGCGTCACGGCTTATTGCAGCGCAGCGTGTGGTGGAAATACCAATTGTAAGGTGTCGCCCGGCCCCGCACACGCCGTCGCGGCTTGGCAGCCACCGCAAAGCGGCCGTGCCGCCGTTTGCATCCAGGCACCGCAGGGGCGAATCTAGCCGCCGCGCCGCTGCCGGTACGCATCCAGCAGCGCTTCGACATCGACTGGACGCACGGGCTTGCGCAAGGCCAGCAGCGGCTCTACGCCATAGGCTTGGGCCAGCACCATGGCGTCGTCGAGGTCGGCCGCGCTGGCTCCGCTCACGATGGCCACCAGCGGCGCGCTTTCCAGCGCACCAAGCGCTTCCATAAGTTCGTACCCCGATGCGCCGGACAATTCCAGGTCGGTCACGACCAGATCGACGTGCTCGCCGGATTGCAGCATGCGCAACGCGGCCGCGGCGTTTTCCGCCGAAAAGGTGCGCATGTCGGCCGCGCTGCGGAGCAGCGCAATCAGCGCACTGCTCTGGCTGGTATCGTCATCGACCACCAATACCGAAATACCGCTATCCCTTACCATCGTGTCTGCGCCATACCCTTGCATTGAGCCAAGCCCACCAAGGCCGGGCGATTATCCATCAGGCTGCATTGTGAATCATCCGTCATGAGCGCGGCAATCGCCAAAAATATTTACACCGGGTTGTCGATGTCCAGAAACCGCATTTCCAGTCCCAGGCTGCGGGCCACGTGATGGCCCAGCGCCTGAATTCCATAGCGCTCGGTGGCGTGATGTCCGGCAGCCAGGTAGGGCACGCCCGATTCGCGCGCCAAATGTACCGTCGGCTCGGAAATTTCGCCCGACACGTACATGTCCGCGCCGGCCGCGATGGCGGCCTCGAACAGGCCTTGCGCGGCACCCGTACACCACGCCACGCGGCTTACCGTGCGCTCGCCGTCGCCCACCAGCATGCCGTCGCGGAGCAGGCGCCGGCCGACTTCCGCAGCCAGTTCCGCCGCCGTGGCGGTGCGTTCCGGCGCACCTATCCAGCCCAAATCCTGCTCGCCGAAGCGACCTTCGCCATTCCAGCCCAGCAACTTTGCGAACTGTACGTTATTGCCCAGATCGGGGTGAGCGTCCAAGGGCAGGTGAAATGCGAAAAGGTTGATGTCATGGGCGAGCAAGCTGGCAAGGCGCTGTTTGCGCGTGCCGGTAACGCGCTGGTCCTCGCCGCGCCAGAACCAGCCGTGATGCACCAACAGCGCGTCGGCGTCGAGCGCGATGGCGGCATCGATAAGCGCCTGGCTGGCGGTCACGCCGCATACCACGCGATGTATGTCAGCGCGCCCTTCCACCTGCAGTCCATTTGGGCAATAATCCTTGAACCGCGCGGTTTCCAGCAGGCGATCCAGATAAAGTTGCAATTCATTACGCCGCATGCAGGACCTCCATACACATTTCCGGCGCTCCCGGACGATGCGCCCGCTACGCGATGGCGCGCCGCACACACACCTTGCTCGCGAAATACCAATGATCGCTCAATTCCTGCCTGGCCCGTTTAGGCCAGGTCAAATTTTCGCAGGACGATAAGCGCATGCGCCGACTATGGCTGTTGTTCGCCCAGACCTGTACGGTCGCGCTGGGTGCCTTGCTGGCGGCCTCGGTGTTCGCCCCGCAGTGGTTCGAGCGCCATCCGCCCGCGCCCGCCGCGACGCTTGCCACCACCGCGCCGCCGGCACGCCAGGACGCCCCCGCCGCAGCGCTGCCTTCCTATGCCGACGCCGCGCAGCATGCGCTGCCGGCGGTGGTACACATTTTCACCAGCAAGGCCGTCAAACTGCGCCGCCATCCGCTCGCCAACGACCCGTTTTTCCGCCACTTTTTCGGCGACCGCGACGGCACCGGCACGCGCCGTCAATCCGGCCTGGGGTCGGGGGTCATCGTGAGCCCGGAAGGCTACGTGCTGACCAACAACCATGTCATCGAAGCGGCCGACGAGATCGAAGTTGCGCTGGCCGACGGCAGCAAGCGCGCCGCCACCCTGGTCGGCGCTGACCCGGAAACCGACCTCGCCGTGCTGCGCATCGCAAGCACGGACAAATTGCCTTCCATCAGTTTTGCCGCGTCCGACAGCGTGCGCGTCGGCGACGTGGTGCTGGCCATAGGCAATCCGTTCGGCGTCGGCCAAACCGTGACCATGGGCATCGTGTCGGCGCTCGGCCGCTCCCACCTGGGCATCAACACCTTCGAAAATTTCATCCAGACCGATGCCGCGATCAACCCGGGCAATTCCGGCGGCGCCCTCGTGGACGCGCGCGGCGACCTGATAGGCATCAATACCGCGATCTATTCGCAAAGCGGCGGATCGCTGGGCATAGGATTTGCCGTTCCGGCCGCCAGCGCGCGCGGCATCATGGAACAGCTGATCGCCACCGGATCGGTCACGCGCGGCTGGATAGGCGTGGAAATTCAGGAACTTACGCCGGAACTTGCGGAGTCGTTCAACCTGCGCTCGACGCAGGGCGCGCTCATCGCCGGGGTCATGCGTGGCAGCCCGGCCGACAAGGCCGGCATCAAACCCGGTGACGTGGCGGTCGCGGTGGCCGGCAAATCGGTCGCCGACGCATCCGCCATGCTGAACCTGATTTCCGCACTGCCGCCCGGTCAGACCGCCTCGGTCAAACTGCGCCGCTCAGGCAACGAAATCGAACTGCCCATCAATGTTGCCAAACGCCCGCTGATCCGGCGCGAACGCCGCGACGAGGAATGAGCTTCGACGCTGCACCGCAGGGTGCCGGGCGGGCGCCGGCAGGCGCCGCTTCACGCGGCGTCGGCTGGCGTGCAGGGCCTGGGCGGCGCTAGCCGCTACTTGCTGCCGCCCTCGCCGACTTCGGGCGCATCTTCGGGCGGCGCGGCTTTTTCGACCAGACGCGCCAGCAACAGGCCGATTTCATAGAGCACGCACATCGGAACCGCCAGCATGATTTGCGAGGTCACATCCGGCGGGGTGACCACGGCGGCAATCACGAACGCCGCCACGATCACATAGGAGCGCACCTCGCGCAATTTGGCCACGCTGACCAGCCCCACCTTGACCAGCACCAGCACCACGATGGGCACCTCGAAGGTCACGCCGAATGCCAGGAACATGGTCATCACGAAAGCCAGGTACTGTTCGATGTCCGGCGCCGGCGTAATGCTTTTGGGGGCCACGGTGGCAATGAATTTGAACACCGTGTTGAACACCAGGAAGTAGCAGAAGGCCATGCCGGCCAGAAACAGCAGGCTGCTGCCCACCACCAGCGGCAGCGCGAAGCGCTTTTCGTGTGCATACAGTCCGGGCGCGACGAATGCCCAAATCTGGTAGAGCACGAACGGCAGGCTGATCAGGAAAGCCACCAGCAGCGTTACCTTGATCGGCACGAAAAACGGCGTGACCACGCCGGTCGCGATCATGCGCGTGCCTTCCGGCAGCGTGCGCATCATGGGCGCAGCAAGAAAATCGTAAACGTCGGCCGACCAAGGCATCAGGCACAGGAACACGAGGCCGATGGCGATTACGCAGCGCAGCAGGCGATCGCGCAATTCAACGAGGTGGGAAAGGAATGTTTCCTGCTCGTCGCTCATTTGCGGGCACTTTCGGACGAGGACGGCGTTGCGATGCCATCTGCCACCCCGCTGTGGGCCTCAGGCAAGGCCGGCATGGCAGACACCTCAGGCAAGGCGGCCGCGGCGCTCGCCGCGCTGGCGGCCGGCGCGTCGGCCGCGACATCCGCAGCGGTTTTGTCGAATTCGGTTTGCAGGGCGCGCGACTGCTGGTTCAGCGACGCCTCCACGGCACGCGCCTGGGCTTCCACCTGTTGCTGGAGCTTTTTCAGCTCTTCGAATTGCATTTCGCGGCTGATTTCCGATTTGACGTCGTTGACGTAGCGCTGCAGGCGGCCGACCAGACGGCCGGTAGTGACCGCTGCGGTGCGTAGTTTTTCCGGTCCCAGCACAATCAGCGCGACGAGCCCGATGACGATCAGCTCGGAAAAGCCGATGTCAAACATGGCAATTCACCTGAAAAGATGTATGAACCCCGCCTGCGGCTATATACGCGCAAGAGCCGCCCGGGCAGGTGCGAGCATAATCCCGGCAGCCGCGCGGGCCGGCGCGCAGGGTGCCCGGCATGGACTAAAGGCGGCTTTTTTCTTCGGCCTTGACGTCTAAGGTGCGACCGCTGGCCTGGTCGGGAAGGCTTTCCACGGGCGGCTTTTCCGCACCGTCCTTCACCGCGTCCTTGAACCCTTTGACTGCGCCGCCGAGGTCTGAACCCAGGTTGCGCAGTTTTTTCGTCCCGAACACGACCAGCACGATGACCAGCACAATCAGCCAGTGCGTGATGCTCAAACCGCCCATCGAGTTCTCCTGAAATTCACCATTTGATCATGGCCGGCAGTGGCGTCGAGCCGCCGATCACGTGTACGTGAAGATGATACACCTCCTGCCCGCCGACCTTCCCGGTGTTCACGATAGTGCGAAAACCCTCGCCGCAGCCTTGATCGCGGGCAAGCTGCCCGATGCGCGTGAATATTTTGCCGAGCAGCGCTGCATGGCTGGCATCGACATCCAGCAGGGAGGCGACGTGTTGCTTGGGAACGCTCAGAAAATGCACCGCCGCCTGCGGCCGTATGTCATGAAACGCGAACAGATCTTCGTCCTCGTAGACCTTCTTCGACGGAATTTCGTTGCGTGCAATCTTGCAGAAAATACAGTCGGCGGAACTCATTTGCCTGTCCTTTCCTTGCAATCGATGCTTCAAGCCGGACGCGACTTCTTTTCGTCTATGCCGGAAATGCCCTCGCGCCGACGGAATTCCGCCAGCACGTCGTCGACCGACAAACCCATGTGGGTAAGTAGCACCAGCGAATGGAACCACAGATCGCATACCTCATGGACCAGATGCAGGCGATTCGCGTCCTTGGCGGCCATGATGGTTTCTGCGGCTTCCTCAGCGATTTTCTTGCAGATCGTGTCGGTTCCTTTGGCGTACAGGCTGGCCACATAGGACGAACTGGCTTCGGCATGGCGTCGTTCCGCCAGGGTTTCCGACACGCGGTGCAGCACTTCGATATCTATCATCTGATTTCCTCGTTGTGTGGCCGCCGGCGCAGGGGTCCGGCCTCGGGCCTCGGTGCGGGCGGCATTCGCATGCGGCCGCCCGCTGCCATTCACTGGTAAATTTCGCCCGGATCCTTGAGTACCGGCTCTACGGCTTCCCAGCGGTCGCCCTGTTGCAACTTGTTGAAAAAGCAGCTGTGCCGTCCGGTATGGCAGGCAATGCCGCCGACCTGCTCGACTTTCAGCAACAATACGTCATTGTCGCAGTCGAGCCGCATTTCGAGCACTTTCTGAGTGTGCCCGGATTGTTCGCCCTTGTGCCAAAGTTTGCGCCGGGAACGCGACCAGAACACGGCTTCGCCGGTTTCGGCGGTCATCGCCAGCGCATCGCGATTCATCCAGGCGAACATGAGCACGTCGCCCGTCGCCGCCTCCTGCACGATCACCGGCAACAGGCCCTGGTCGTCCCATTTGACTTCATTGAGCCACTTCGCGGCATTGCGCTTGCTCACAGCCTCACCTCGATTCCGCGCGCCCGCATGTATTCCTTGGCCTCGCGCACGGTGTGCTGGCCATAGTGAAATATGCTCGCAGCGAGCACGGCGTCGGCACGCCCCTGGCTCACACCGTCGGCCAGGTGCTGCAAATTTCCCACACCGCCGCTGGCAATGACCGGGATTGACACGGCATCGGCCACCGCCCGGGTGAGCGCCAGGTCGAAGCCGTTTTTCGTGCCGTCACGGTCCATGCTGGTGAGCAGTATTTCGCCCGCGCCCAGCCGTTCGACCTCGCGCGCCCACTCCACGGCATCCAGCCCGGCCGGTTTGCGTCCGCCGTGGGTATAGACCTCCCAGCGTTCCGGCGCGCACTGTTTGGCGTCTATGGCCACCACGATGCATTGTGCGCCCACCTTGTGCGAGGCCTGGGCAACAAGTTGCGGATTTTGCACGGCCGCGGTATTCATGCTCACCTTGTCGGCGCCGGCATTCAACAGGCGCCGCACGTCCTCGACCGCACGCACGCCACCG
>JAEUNN010001166.1 GCA_016791085.1 Rhodocyclaceae bacterium
AAAACTGAGCATGGCGGTTTCTCCCTGTGTTGGTCAGCGCGGGCGGGCTCGCCCGCGCACGCGCCTCAGGCTTATTGGCAGGCTTCGCAATCCGGATTGTCGATGGAACAGAATTTCGGCGCATCACCCGTGCCGGCACCGCCGTCGCTGGGCACGGCATTGAGTTCGCCGCCGCGCCCGGTGGATTTTTCGGCCCGCGTGGCACCCGTAGTGCGCAGGTAGTAGGTGGTCTTGAGGCCGCGCAGCCAGGCGAGCTTGTAGGTTTCGTCAAGCTTGCGTCCGGATGCCCCTGCCATATAGATGTTGAGCGACTGGGCCTGGTCTATCCACTTCTGGCGCCGCGCCGCAGCCTCCACGAGCCATATCGGGTCAATTTCGAAGGCGGTCGCATAAAGCGCGCGCAGATCGGCCGGCACCCGGTCTATGCGGGCCAGCGAGCCGTCGAAGTATTTGAGGTCGGCGACCATGACTTCGTCCCAAAGGCCACGCTGTTTGAGTTCCCGCACCAGGTGTTCATTGACCACCGTGAACTCGCCGGACAGATTGGACTTTACATAGAGGTTCTGGAAGGTGGGCTCTATGCTCGCATCCACGCCTATGATGTTGGAAATGGTGGCGGTGGGTGCGATGGCCAGACAGTTGGAATTGCGCATGCCGTGGGCCGCGATGCGCCCGCGCAGCGCCTCCCAGTCCAGGCGCGAACTGCGGTCCAGGTCCAGATAGCCGCCGCGCTCGGCCGCCAGCAAATCCAGCGTGTCCGGCGGCAGTATGCCGCGGTCCCACAGGCTGCCGCGGAAACTGGAATAGCGGCCACGCTCCTCGGCCAGTTCGGTGGATGCCCAGTAGGCGTTATATGCCAGCACCTCCATGGAGCGATCGGCAAACTCCACGGCTTCCTGCGATGCATAGGGAATGCCGATTTCGTGCAGACATTCCTGAAAGCCCATCATGCCCAGACCGACCGGACGATGGCGCAGGTTGGCATTGCGCGCCTTGCCCACGGCGTAGTAATTGATGTCGATCACGTTGTCCAGCATGCGCATGGCGGTAGCCACGGTACGGCGGATTTTGCCCGGATCGAGTTCGCGCCTGGCGCGGTCGAGGTGATTCACCAGATTTACCGAACCCAGATTGCACACGGCAATTTCCGAATCGGAAGTATTCAGCGTGATTTCGGTGCACAGGTTGGAGCTATGCACGACACCGATGTGGCTTTGCGGGCTGCGTACGTTGCAGGCATCCTTGAACGTGATCCACGGATGGCCGGTTTCGAACAGCATGCTCAGCATTTTTCGCCATAGTTGCAGCGCCGGCAGCTTCTTGAACAGCCGGATTTCCCCGCGTGCCGCACGCTCTTCGTGGCGCACGTAAGCTTCTTCGAACGCCAGTCCGTATTTGTCGTGCAGGTCCGGGCAGTCCGAGGGCGAAAACAGCGTCCAGTCCGCGCCGTCCATGACCCGCTTCATGAACAGATCCGGAATCCAGTTGGCGGTGTTCATGTCGTGCGTGCGGCGCCGGTCATCGCCGGTGTTCTTGCGCAGTTCGAGAAACTCTTCCACGTCCAGGTGCCAGGACTCCAGGTAGGCGCACACCGCCCCCTTGCGCTTGCCGCCCTGATTGACGGCCACCGCGGTGTCATTGACCACCTTGAGGAACGGCACCACGCCCTGGCTCCTGCCGTTGGTGCCTTTTATATGGCTGCCCAGCGCACGCACCGGGGTCCAGTCGTTGCCCAAGCCACCGGCATATTTGGCGAGCAGCGCGTTTTCCTTGACCGCCTCGAAAATGCCGTCCAGATCGTCGGTCACGGTGGTCAGATAGCAGGACGACAATTGCGGCCGCAGCGTGCCGGAATTGAACAGCGTGGGCGTGGAACACATGAAGTCGAAATTCGACAGCACGTTGTAGAACTCGATCGCGCGGGCCTCGCGGTCGATTTCGTTGAGTGCAAGCCCCATCGCGACGCGCATGAAAAACGCCTGGGGCAGTTCGATGCGCTGCTCGGCGACGTGCAGGAAATAGCGGTCGAACAGGGTTTGCAGGCCCAGATAATTGAACTTCAGATCGCGCTTGCCATCGAGTGCCGCGCCCAGGCGGGCCAGGTCGAATTGCGCCAGGCGCGGATCCAGCAGTTCGTGCGCGATGCCGCGGCGTATGAATTCGCCGAAATAGCCGGCATAGCGCTGATCCATTTCGTCCTGGCCGACTTCTTCGCCGAGCACCTCGATGCGTATCGTGTGCAGCAATAGACGCGCGCTGACATAGGAATAAGCCGGATCCTGTTCGATCAGCGCACGCGCCGCGAGTATGGCCGATTTGCGCACTTCGGCGATCGGCACGCCGTCGTACAGGTTGCGCAGCGTGGCGTCGCACAGGCGTTTGGCATCGACGTATTGATCCAGCCCCACGCAGGCCGCGTCGATCACACGCACCAGCGCCGCCGGATCGAGCGCGCGGCGCACGCCATGGTCATCGGTCACGTAGAGCGCGGGCTGCGCCGGTTGCGCGGCTTCGGCGCGGCGCGCGCGCTCGGCCGCGCGCTTTTCGCGGTACAGCACGTAGGCCCGCGCGATTTCGTGCTCGCCATAGCGCATGAGCGCCAATTCGACCTGATCCTGGATGTCCTCGATATGGAACGTACCGCCGGCCGGCTGGCGGCGCATCAAGGCGGTGACGACCACCTGCGTGAGCTGTGCGACCACTTCGCGGATTCGAGCCGATGCCGCGCCCTGCCCCCCCGCCACGGCCAGAAACGCCTTGGTCATGGCAATCGAAATTTTTGCGGGTTCGAATGCCGCCACCGCACCGTTGCGACGGATGATTTTGTAGTCACCCAGACGCTCAGGCAGCGGAGCTTGCGGGTCAAGCAGATATTCCACGGGCGCCGCCTTGGGCGCTATTTCGGCCGTCAGTTGCATGAGTTTCTCCGGAAAGGTTACA
>JAEUNN010001204.1 GCA_016791085.1 Rhodocyclaceae bacterium
CCACGTGGCGCCAATGCACGTACAATTCCCGCCCGGGTCGGCAGCACTACACTGCCGGCGACGCGGCGAACTTCGCGCGCGCACGGCAGACCAATAAGCGGGAGGCACGCATGATTGCGAATCATGGAATTGAGCCTGTGACGGGTACATCGAATGTGCTGCGTCTGTCCGACGCAAGGCGCTCGCATGCCGCCCCCGCTGCGACGGACAAGGCCACGCGCGACGCAGACGTGGTGCCGCTGCGCGGCAAGCACATGGCGGCGTGGACCGACGGCGTGTATCTGCCGTTTGCCATGCTGGCCACCTGGAGCGCCGCCTGGGACGTAGCGGCCATTTCCATGTGCAATCTGCCGCTGCTGTGGGGGCTATCCATCATGAATGGCATAAGCCATCCGGCGCCGCGCCCTGCGCAGGCCCGCACCCGCCCTGCCCGCCCCGGCGTCTGAAAACGCCTGGGCCGGCCGTGCCGGCGGAGCCGGATGCACCGGGCGCAAAGCCACTGCGGCCGCATACCGATACGCCGCAGCTCGCGCCGCCACAACCGCCCGCCCTCGCCAACGCCGTACTTGCCGCTAAAATTCCGGGCCTGCCCAGCCTTGCCATGCGCCCGGCGCGGCGTTTATGCAAAGGAACTTGCCGTGCTCCCCTCCGAGCAGATCGAACTGATACGCCAGGCGCGCCACGGCGACCCGTTTGCCGTGCTCGGCCCGCACCGCGACGAACAGGGCCGGCTGTGGCTGCGCGTCTGGCTGCCCGGTGCGCGGGCGGTCACGGCGCTGCGCACCGGCGCGGCCACGGAAATACCTCTGGCCTGCCGCCACGCGGACGGTTTTTTCGAGGCCGAACTGCCATGCGCCAGTCCGCCGGCCTACAGGCTGCGCGCGACTTGGGACCACGGCGCTGTCACCGAATTCGAAGATCCTTACCGCTTTTCCGCGCTGCTCGGCGACACCGACGTATGGTTGCTGGGCGAGGGCACGCATTTGCGTCCCTACGAGGTGCTGGGCGCACGCCCGGCAAACCTGCACGGGGTCGCCGGCACCCGTTTCGCCGTCTGGGCGCCCAATGCTGCGCGCGTGAGCGTGGTGGGCGATTTCAACTTCTGGGACGGCCGGCGCCACCCCATGCGCCTGCGGCGGGACTGCGGCGTATGGGAAATTTTTTTGCCGGAAGTCGGCCCGGGCGCGCACTACAAGTACGAAATCCTGTCGCAGGCCGGCCATTTGTTGCCGCTCAAAGCCGATCCCTACGGTCTGGCCGCCGAATTGCGCCCGGCCACCGGTAGCGTGGTCGCGGCCCTGCCGCCGCGCCTTGCGCCGTCCGCGGCGCGGCGCGCGGCCAATGCGCTGGATGCGCCGATCGCGATCTATGAAGTCCACGCCGGCTCCTGGCGCCGCCACGACCGGAACGGCCATCCTTTCCTGGACTGGGACGAACTGGCCGAACAACTCGTGCCCTATGTGCGCGACCTGGAATTCACCCACGTCGAACTGTTGCCGCTGTCGGAACATCCATTCGACGGTTCCTGGGGCTACCAGCCGATTTGCCTGTATGCGCCCAGCGCGCGCCACGGCGATGCGGCCGGACTGGTGCGATTCGTGCGCCGCATGCACGAAGCCGGCATAGGCGTGGTGATGGACTGGGTGCCGGCCCATTTTCCGACCGACGAACATGGCCTCGCGCGCTTCGACGGCACGCATCTGTACGAACACGCCGACCCGCGCGAAGGTTTCCACCGCGACTGGAACACGCTCATTTACAACTTCGGCCGCACCGAAGTGCGCAACTACCTGATCGCCAATGCCCTGTACTGGCTCGAGTGCTATGGCATGGACGGCTTGCGCGTGGATGCCGTGGCGTCCATGCTGTACCGGGATTACAGCCGGCCGGCCGGCGAATGGGTGCCGAATATCCATGGCGGGCGCGAAAACCTCGAAGCCATGGAT
>JAEUNN010001223.1 GCA_016791085.1 Rhodocyclaceae bacterium
TGCAATCTATGCATTCGTCCGGATCGATGACAAGGAAATTCGGCCCTTCCCGGAAACAATCGACCGGACACACATCGACGCAGTCGGTATATTTGCACTTGATGCAAGGCTCGGTTACAACGTAGGTCATGCTGGCTCCAGATGTTGGGGATTGCCTTCGGCTACCTTGCCGAATTGCTATAAATATAGCGAATCTCGCGTGTGCGGGTGCCCTCCGGCGCACGGCCCGCTTCCCATGGACTTGCTTTTTCGTTAGCATGCCACCAATTAAACACTGCAATCACGGCACGGTCTTGCATTGCGGGTGCAGCCAGCGCCCGCGGCAAATGCCGGCGGCACGGATACCCGAGCCATCACCACTGCCTTTTCCGAACGGGTTTCCCGTATAGCCTTTTTCCCTGCGCAGGCTGCGGCCCGGTGAGGCGCGCAGCGCGTGTATTCCCAAGCGAGGAGTCAATGAGCGAACACATCCACCATGTCACCGACGACAATTTCGAAGACGAGGTATTGAAAGCCGATCTGCCCGTACTGGTCGATTACTGGGCCGAATGGTGCGGCCCGTGCAAGAACTTTGCGCCCATCCTGGATGTCGTCGCGGGCGACTACAAGGACAAGATCAAGGTCGCAAAAATGGACATCGACAAAAACCCGAACATGACCGCCCGATACGGCATACGTGGCATTCCCACCGTGATGCTGTTCAAGAACGGCTCGATCGAGGCCACCCGCGTGGGCGCCCTGTCGAAGTCGCAATTGGTGCAGTTCATAGAAAACAACATCCCTCAGCAATAAATGTTGACAGCCGCCGGCGAGGCGGCTAGATTGCGCGCCCGGATCGACGGTCGGCTACAGCCGGCCGGAATATTGATCCGGGCTCTCGCCCGGCAGGCCGGCACCGCAAGCCGCCGCGCGCAAGCAAGTGCCGGAAGCTGACCGGCACGCAGCCTGTAGATCTGGCCGCGTTCCTGACTGCTGGTATCACCCGGGGCGCATTCCGGACGCTCCAGGCAAATCCGACCTTTCCCCTTCGAATCAAAACTTCCCCGTTCCGCGTTCACGCACCCCATGCATCTTTCCGAACTCAAATCCCTGCACGTCAGCCAATTGCTGGAAATGGCCATCACCAACGAAATCGATGGCGCCAACCGGCTGCGCAAGCAGGAACTCGTATTTGCGCTGCTCAAGAACAAAGCCAAAAAAGGCGAAGCGATTTTCGGTGACGGCACCATGGAAGTGCTGCCGGACGGATTCGGCTTCCTGCGCTCGCCCGACACATCGTATCTGGCCGGCACCGACGACATTTACGTGTCGCCCTCGCAGATACGCCGCTTCAACCTGCATACGGGCGATTCGATCGAAGGCGAAATACGCACACCCAAGGACGGCGAGCGCTATTTCGCGCTGGTCAAGGTGGACCGCATCAACGGCGAGCCGCCGGAAGCCTGCAAACACAAAATACTGTTCGAAAACCTCACGCCGCTGCATCCCACGCAGATGATGCGGCTGGAGCGCGACATTCGCGCCGAAGAGAACATCACCGCGCGCGTGATCGACATGATCGCGCCCATAGGCAAGGGCCAGCGCGGCCTGCTGGTGGCCAGCCCGAAATCCGGCAAAACCGTGATGCTGCAACACATCGCGCACTCCATCACGGCCAATCACCCGGACGTGACGCTCATCGTGCTGCTGATCGACGAACGCCCCGAAGAAGTCACTGAAATGCAACGCTCGGTCAAGGGCGAAGTGGTGTCCTCCACTTTCGACGAACCCGCCACGCGTCACGTGCAGGTGGCCGAAATGGTCATCGAAAAAGCCAAACGCCTGGTCGAGCACAAGAAGGACGTCGTAATCCTGCTCGATTCCATCACCCGTCTCGCGCGCGCCTACAACACCGTCGTACCGGCTTCCGGCAAGGTGCTCACGGGCGGCGTGGACGCCAACGCATTGCAGCGCCCCAAGCGCTTTTTCGGCGCCGCGCGCAATATCGAAGAAGGCGGATCGCTCACCATCATCGCCACCGCGCTGATCGACACCGGGTCGCGCATGGACGACGTGATTTACGAAGAATTCAAGGGCACCGGCAATATGGAAATCCATCTTGACCGGCGCATGGCGGAAAAGCGCGTCTATCCGGCGATTAACGTGAATCGCTCCGGCACACGCCGCGAAGAGCTGCTGCTCAAGGCCGATGTACTGCAGAAAGTGTGGATTTTGCGCAAGCTGCTCTACAACATGGACGACATGGAAGCCATGGAGTTTCTGCTCGACAAAATCAAGGCGACCAAGAACAACGGCGAATTTTTCGACGCGATGCGGCGCGGCTGACACGCGCCCCGCTTGACAATTTTTAAGCGCAGCCACATGCACCAACCCAGTGCGGCGCCAGGGCGACATCACGCCACGCCGCACCAATAGGGTGCTCTATCCATGGCCTAGCCCCTCTTTCCGGCAGGCACGCTGCATGCATCGGCTCGCAAACCCGAATCTGCAAACTCGTAGGGAGAACCCACTGTGTCCATACACGTCGCGCTGAATCACGTCACGCACTATCGGTACGACAAGCTCATCAACCTGGGTCCGCAAGTCGTACGCTTGCGTCCGGCGCCCCATTCGCGCACGCGCATCCTGTCCTATTCGATGAAGGTGACTCCGCAGGAGCACTTCGTGAATTGGCAGCAGGACCCGCAAAGCAACTACATGGCGCGTCTGGTATTTCCGAACCGCACCGACGAATTCCGCATCGAGGTGGACCTCGTCGCGGAAATGAAGGTAATCAACCCCTTCGACTTTTTCCTCGAGCCCTACGCCGAAAAAATCCCCTTCGACTACGAAAAGTCGCTGCTGCCCGAACTCGCGCCG
>JAEUNN010001235.1 GCA_016791085.1 Rhodocyclaceae bacterium
CGGAGGCGCAGCCACAAACCGGCCAGGCGGCTCGCGCACGCTTCGAGTTGCAGCGACCCGTCCAGATCCCGGCCCAGTTCCTCGGCCAAGCGCGATTTGCCCACCCCCACGGGACCGGTCAATAGCGCCACGGAAAAGCGCTGCGTGACGTCCGGCATGCGCCAGGGCCGCCAGAACGGGCTGCGCCCGCTACCGGCGCCGTCGAAACACCAGGTTTCGAGTCGGCGCCAGGCCTCGATCTGCGCACTGCCCCTGGGACCTGCCCAAGGCCTGCTGTTATCGACGGGCGGCCAGGCACGCAACACGACGCCGTCGTAACGCGCAATCAAGGCCGGACCGATGCGCCGCCCGAGCACCAGCGTCACGGGCAGGAACGCCAGCCCGAACAGGAATAGCTGCCGCAGCGGGCCGTTTTCGTGCATGCCCTGCTCGGGCCGTGCCAGTTGTGCGACGAGCGGTGCGCCCGGCGCTGCCCCGAAAAGGCCGGCCAGGACTACTGCGATGCCTGCCGCCACGGCCGCCAGCATGCCCGCCACCATGAGCGTGGCCACGCCATCCCGGATTTGCCCGCGCTGCCTCTTGGGCTGGTTGGATAGGTTCATGCCGCTTGTACTTGCCCCATAGGCTGCCATCCCGCCCTCTGCGCGGTGCCGGTGTACCGGCACGGGCGGCGGCGCCGATCATATCAGGCGGGAGCAGGCGCATGAGCCGGGGGCTGCGCGTGCCGATATGACGCGCCCGGTTCATCGCGCGGGCGCAATCCGCTGCGCGCGTCCGGCCCATTTCGCGACTGTGGCCGGGCGCGGCCGCATGGCCGGTGCGGGCCGCGCCACTCGTTGACGCGCTCAAGCGTGGGCAGGGCGCAATCCCCGCAGGGAATTGCGCCGTATGTGGCAACTTCGTATGCGGCCGCACCCGGCGCGACCAAGGCCCGTGCCGACCACGCGCCGCACGCGTTGCACCATGCCGGGCGTCCAGGCGCCCCATCCGGCGGAATGCGCTGTGCTTTTCCGCCCTACGAAACCCCGGCGGCCGGGCGCGCGCGCATGGGCCGTGGGCAAGCCACAACTATTTGGCGCGCTTCCACACGGAATAGGCGGTACCGCCCACGGCAGCCGACGGATTGATAATTTTCAACTCATCGCCGGACACTGTGACGACGCGCTTCTGCTCGTCGCCGTCCCAGTTCGGGAAGGTGCTGCCGTCTAT
>JAEUNN010001237.1 GCA_016791085.1 Rhodocyclaceae bacterium
GAAGTCAAAGAGGTCATGTCGCGCGTCAGCTTCAGCGGGCTGTTGAACAACGGGCGTACCGACTGGCCGATATTCGGGGAGGGCGTGGAGCCCGATGCGGAAACCCGGCTCGGAACTTACGTCGTGATCCGCGCTGGTCGCGCCCTCACGAACAAAGACGTAAACGGCATTCTGCTTGGTTCTGGTGCGGCCCAGGCGTTGGACGTGAAGCCGGGCGATTCCGTTGTTCTGCTCATGAACACGGCCGAGGGGGCGCTCAACACCATCGACCTCGAAGTGGTGGGCATTTTCGAAAGTTTTTCCAAGGAGTACGACGCGCGCGCCGTGCGCATCCATATCGACGCGGCCCGCCGCCTGCTGTCGATCCGCGAGGCGAATTCGATCGTGGTCTTGCTGCAGGAAACCGGTGATACCGACCTGGTCGCGGAACTGCTGCGGGACAAGATCGGGCCGCTGGGGCTGGACGTCCGGGTTTGGTATCAGCTCGCGGATTTCTACGAGAAAACGGTCAAGCTCTACGATGCGCAATTCAAGGTGCTGCAGATGATCGTGCTGCTCATGGTGCTATTGACCGTGTTCAATACCGTGAACATGAGCACGTTCGAACGCATAGGCGAATTCGGGACCATGATGGCGCTCGGTAATCGCCGTCGTGACGTGTTTCGCCTGGTGCTGGCGGAGAACTTCTTGCTCGGCGTGCTCGGGGCCGGCTTGGGTTGCCTGATTGGCGTTCTTGCAGCCGTGGGAATTTCGCATGTCGGTATCCCAATGCCGCCTCCACCAAACTCGAACGTTGGCTATGTGGCGCAAATTCGCGTGGTGCCTGAGGTCGTTGCATTGGCGTTCCTGGTTGGTCTGGGCGCCACACTGCTCGCCTCGCTGCTCCCTGCACGTCGCGTGTCGCGCATGCCGCCCGTGGAAGCGCTGCGCTTCAATATTTGAGGCAGGATTTGCGGGATGCGCTGCGGACCGGCCGCTCCACGGTAAAGGTTCCGTCGTCTGACCGAGGTCGCTTTACGCCGCAGGCGTGAAATTTGCCGGCTTTCACCGCACCGCTGCGTGTGATAACATTCCCGCGCTGCAACAAGGGCCATTTTTCAATGGCCTATCAGCAATCGATCGGGCGTGTCCAGTAGCCCAAAGCAACTGTGTCGAGGTGCGCCAGTTCTGCCGTAGCGGAACGCCCCCGCCCAATAACCACAAAAGTCACCGGGCGGTTCAAGTTTTCCGTGTTTTTACCGTTCTTGCCCAATGTCGGAAGTATTGGGCCTGACGTGCGGTTTTTCCTTTCACCCCGCCCAGGACAAAAGGTTACTATCAAGCGGTTTGCGCCACT
>JAEUNN010000004.1 GCA_016791085.1 Rhodocyclaceae bacterium
GATTCTTTTAAGAAGCCTTGACGAAACATTTAAGTTTGGCCGCGCGGCGCGCGTGCACTGCGTCACGCCTCGGAAAGATGCAGCGTTCCGCTGACACAGAGGCGGAAGCGCCCGCGCGCAAGCTTGCGGATGCGCAGGCATTCCGTGCGCTCTTCGAGGCGGCGCTGCAACAGCACCAGGCGCGCTTCGAGGTTGTCCGCGAGGTCGGGCAGACGTATCGCCGGATTGAGCCGCAGTTCGCGATTGCTGAAGTCGGTGCGGCCGTGCTCGGCATAGTCGCGCAACAGCGCCCACAGTATCGCCCCGGCCACGCCCTTGATCAGATAGTCGTTGCCCAGGAACACGCTGTCGTTCTGCGCGTAGTGGCGCACGTCGAGCGGTGCGCCCGGCGCGGCGTCCGCGCGCGGGGCCGGCGGGCTGTCGTCGGACTCGGCTTCGCCGGCCTGCTGCAGCAAATGCACGCTCATCGCGAGTTGCGCCGCGATGGCCACCAGCACGTCCTCGTCGTCGTAGCCGAAGCGCGAATCCTGCGTGCTTTCGACATACAACACGCCTATGCGGCGGCGTCCGGCCAGCATGGGCACGGCCAGCTGGCTGCGCGCCTCGGGCAGCCCGGGCAGCGGAATTTCCATGTCGATTTCGGCCGGCGCGCTGCCGTCCGTGCCGCCTTCGCGCAGGCTGGCGCGGATCGCGCGGCTGTACGCATACTCCGAAGTCATGTGGCTGATGCGTATCGGCACGCCTTCGCGCGCGGCCACGCCTATCACGCCGTGGCCGACCGGAATTTCCGAGCCCACGCCGGATTGCGCATAACCGCGGCTGGCGATGGTGTATAGGCGGCCCTGCGCGGCGTCGGCAAACAGCAGCATGCTGTGGCGTATGCCGAATTCCTTTTCCAGACAGCCCAGCACCAGCGGCAGCAGGCGCTCCAGATCGGCGCATTCGTCGATGCGCGCGAGCACGCGGCGCATCGCGGGCAGCAGGTTCTGTTGCGGCGGGGGCGGCAGTTGCGGCCCCGGCAAAGCCTGGATGTCCGTGATGCGGTAAATGTCGGCGCCGAGCAGCCGGAATATGCCGCTCATGCCGGTATGCGAGGCGATGCCGGCCAGTTTGGCTTTCATCTGCTCGAACAAGGGACCGGCGGTTTCGGTATGCAGGTAGTGCAGCGACAGGCGGAACTGCGCCATGGTGAGGTGGCTCGCGATCAATACCGTCACCTGCGGGTTGGCCAGCACGTTGCGCCGCGTGCGGTTGAAAAACTGATAGGACAGCGCGACGTGTTCGTCATCGACGAACTGCACCTGCGACAGGAAGGCCACATTGGGCGTGCCGTCCGGGTCGCAGGTGGCGATGGTCGCGGGTATCGCGCCATCCAGACATTCGCGCAGTGAGGCGATACCGGGATTCATGGCTGGAGCGGCAGCGCGGTGCCGGCGAGCGGCCCGGGCGTTTGCGTGAATAGCGCGCTGGGCGTGAAGGCGACGCACACCAGGTCGTCCTCCGCATAGGCCAGGAATACGCGCATGGCTTCGGGGCGGAACCCTTCCGGCTCGACTTCGCGCGCGAATGCTTCGACGTAGCACCGGATGCGCTCCGCGTCACCGGGCTGCGGCGCCACGGCGACCGCATCCGTGCCTTTCAGTTGCAGGGTT
>JAEUNN010000034.1 GCA_016791085.1 Rhodocyclaceae bacterium
CGACGCTGGTTTTGGGCTGATCGAGCCCGGTCCAGGTCTGTGTGCCGGTGTGGCCGAGCGGGTTGGTGTGGGAGGTGGCGCGGCCGGCGTTGTCGGTGCCGATGCGGGTTTCGTTGCCCAGCGGGTCGGTGATCTGGATCAGATCGCCCGCGGCGTTGTAGTCGAAGCGGCGGCTGTGGCCGAGCGGGTCGATAATGCTTGCAAGCTGGCCGCTCGCGGTATAGGCGTAAGTGCTGGCCTGGCCTGAGGGATCGACGCTGCGCGTGAGATTGCCGGTCGTTCTGTCGTACTGGAATTGCTGCGTCACGGCGGCGCCGTTTTCGAGGTAGCGGGTGACGCTGGCGGGTTTGTTCCAGATGGGGTCGTAGGCGGTGTCGGTGATGCGGTTCAGGCTATCGACCGTGCGGATGACGTTGCCGCGTTCGTCGTAGCTGTAGCGGGTGCTGCGGCCCAGCGCGTCGGTGCGGCGGGCAGGGCGGCCATTGGCATCGAGTTCGGTGCGGGTTGGCTGGCCGATGGCGTCGCTCTGTTTGGTGGCGGCGCCGCGCGCGTCGAATACGATGCGGCGGCGGCTGCCGTCGGCCTCCGTGAGGGTGGTGGCCACGACTTGTCCGCCGTGGATGCGCCAGCCGGCCTGGTAGTTGTCCCAACTATCCACGGTCGGGCAGCTCGCGCCGGTGCAGCGCACGCCGGGCTGCGACACGTGGGTGACGCAGGCGCCGGTCAATTCGTAGTCGAAGCGGTTTTCTTGGCCGTTGTCGGCGATCTGGCGCAGCACGCGCGTGCCGGGGCCGTGGAAATTCTGCGTGGCCTGGCTGTGGCCGGGGCGCAGGATGCTGGCCATGCGGGCTCCGGGGATGGGCGGCATGGCGGCGGCGCAGGCCGGGTCGGCGCCCAGTTCGGCGTCCGCCTGATAGGTGTAGCGGGTGACGCCGCCTTCGGCATCGGTCATGGTTTCGACATGGCCGGCGGCGCTGTAGGTAAAACTCATGTTGCGGCCGGCCGGGTCAATCAAGGCATTGACGAAGCCATTCGCACCGTAGCTGAAGGAGATGACGCGCTCGCCGCTGCCGAAGGACTGGATGCGGCCGTTGCCCGCTCGGGTAATGCCCAGCGCACCGCCGTCCGGGTAGTCGATGCGGGTCAGGAAGGTGGGCGGACCGCCGCGGATGACGCCGGATATGCCCGGGAACGGTGCGAATTGCCAGCGCGTGCCATCCGGCTGGGTAAGTTGCCATTCGTTGGCGGCGGCATTGCTGGCGCGCAGCGTGGCGCCGCTCAGGCGGCGGCCGTTTTCCGGGCGGTAGGTGCCGCTGCCGTCGTCGACGAAGTTCACCAGGATGCCGCCGGGCAGAATGAGGCGCTTTTGTACGCCTGAGAACGGCAGCAGCGCGATGTCGTAGCTGAAGGTCCAGCCGTAGCCGAAGCTGGTCAGTGTGCCGGCACGGTTATTGAAGGCGTCGACCGGGTTGTAGCGCCAGCCCGGTTCGAGCGGCACGCGCCCGTCGCAGCGCGCGGCGCCGGCGCTGGGGGTTTCCTGGCCGCTGTAGAGGTCGATCGGGTTGCCGGTCTGGCAAGGCGGATCGGCCGGCTGCGGCGGGTTGGGCGCGGGCGGACAGCCTAGGCCCACGAAACCGCACTTGCCACAGAAGCGCGGGATGCCGGCGCCGGGGTCGCTGGCGACGGTTTTGCCGTCCGCCGATACGGTGCCCAGGCCGGCCAGTTTCCACTCGCCGCTGCCGCCCATGGGGCTGCCGTCGAAGTACCAGATTTCGGATTTGTCGCCGGGGTCGAGTTGGGCGACGTTGGGCAGCGTGACGGGGATGGGCGCGCTCGGGATGCCGCCCATCGGGGTGCCGAAGAAGAACTGGTACAGCTCCTTCATGGGGACGGGCGGGTTGGGCAGCCCGGCGTCGAGCGGATCGACGCGTTCGACGGCGATGCGGGTTTTGCGCACGCCGTCCCAGCCGGTGATGGTGACCCCGGCCGGGAGCGTGACGGCAAGTCCGGGGAAGCGGGTGTCGGTGACTTGCTGGTCGGCCGTGGTATTCGCGATGGCGGTGAAGCGCTCTTCGGGCGGCGGGGCGGTGATGGTCCAGTCGGCGAGCGGGAGCATTTTGCCGGCCGTGAGGGCGACCTGCGCGGGCCAGATGGGATACAGCGGATGCGCCGG
>JAEUNN010000068.1 GCA_016791085.1 Rhodocyclaceae bacterium
AAACCCGGCGGGGCCGTCTGGTGGATGGAAGACCCCATGCAGAATCTTTACGGCAGGCCGGCCCTGCCGCTACCCGGCTGGGTGAGTTTGCATTCACGCACCAACTATCGCAGTCCGCACGAAATTCTGCGCTATTTGAACCGTATGCTGCCCGCGGCTCAGGCGATAGACGCAGGCAGCCCGCTCGCCGGCTTCGAGGTGGAAATATTTACTTATGCCGACCACGACGGGCTGGTGGCGACAACTAAAAAAGCCTTAAACCGGGCAATAAGTCTCGGCTACAAGCGCAAAATGATTGCCCTGGTGAGCTACCGGGGCAAACAGGAATCGGCCTTGTCCGGCTGCGAGCAACTGGGCAATTACCGGCTCAAGTCCTTCACCGGCAAGTACGACCTGTTCGGAAGCCCGGTATATAGTCCCGGCGACATACTGTTCGAATCGGTCTATCGCTACAAGGGGCAGTCCGCGCCCTGTGTGGTATTGACCGAAATTGACTTCGACACGCTGGACGAGAAGGCTCTGCGCAAGCTTTTCGTGGGAATTACGCGCGCCACGATGAAATTGCTGCTGGTCATGTCCGACCGGGCGGCGGCGAAACTGGGTGGCTATGCGCGCTCATGATGAAGGGGGACGCAGAAAATCGTGGCGCGCTTGCCTGACAGACGCGCTGCTGACGATCGAACCGGGCACTACTATCCGCACTCATGGCGCTGCGCGCCTGCCGCGATGGCAGCGTGCTGGCGCCTGGACATCGTGGTTCGATGGCGCCGTCCGAATTTGCGGCCCAGTGCCAGGAAGCGCGGCGCTCATGCCGACGCCCAGCCCGGTTCAACGCCCCAGCGCGTAAAACTCCGCGTTCGGGCGCATGCTGCTCACATTGGCCAAGCGGTTGGACATCGCGAAAAAGGCGGCAATCGCGGCAATTTCCCACGCATGTTCGGCGTCCATGCCGTGCTGCCTGAGCGTTTCGATGTCGCCGTCGCCCACCTCGAATGCGCGCTCGCATACCTTCATGGCGAAATCCAGCATGGCCCTCTGTCGCACCGAAATGTCGGCCTTGCGGTAATTCGTTGCGATCTGATCGGCTATGAGCGGGTTCTTTGCGCGCACGCGCAAAATGGCGCCATGCGCGATCACGCAGTACTGGCATTGGTTGGCAGCGCTGGTCGCCACGACGATCATTTCCCGCTCCGCCTTGGTAAGCTTGCCGGGCTTCTCCATCAGCGCGTCGTGATACGCAAAAAATGCGCGAAATTCGTCCGGTCTATGCGCGAGCGCGAGAAACACATTGGGAATGAATCCCGACTTTTCCTGCACGGCGCTGATGCGCGCGCGTATGTCTTCCGGCAACTGCGCCAAATCCGGCACCGGAAAGCGGCTGAT
>JAEUNN010000108.1 GCA_016791085.1 Rhodocyclaceae bacterium
TGACGCCAGGCAGCCCTCAGTCCTGCGGCGGCGTGTGCTCTGCATAGCGCGCCGCCGCGCGTTGCAGTTCCTGTGCGACGCGCGCGCGCAATTGCGGCGGACCGAGCACCTCGCAATCGGCACCATAGCGCAGTATGTCCATGACCAGTTCCAGGTCGCTGCTATAGGGCAGGCGCAGTTCATACGAGCCGTCGGCCAGGCGCCGGCCCTGCTGGCGCGCGTGCCAGCGCTCGGACGCCACCCAGCGCGCGCGCTCGGGGCTGAAGCGCAGTTTCGCCCAGGCCTGCGGGCGCCCGGAAAATATGCCGTAGCCCGCGCCCAGCGCACGATTCAGCGCGGCGTCCGCGACCGGCCGGGCCGGCAGGTCGACGATTTCCGCGCGTTCCACCGCGTCCAGCGCGAAACTGCGCAAGCCTTTGCGCAAATGGCACCAGGCGTCCAGATACCAGTTGTTGCGGTAATACACGAGGCGCTGCGGCGACACGACGCGCGTGCTGCGCTCGTTGCGCCCGCGCGCGTAATAGTCGATGTCCAGGCGCTTTTGCGCGACCAGCGCCGAACCTACGGTCTGGAAGTGCTGCAGGTGGAACTGGCGCGCGCCCACGCTGGCGATTTTCACGCGCCGCGCGATGTCATCGGCGCAATGTTCGCCGCGATCCATCAGCGCTGTCAGCCGTGCCCGCAGCGGCTGGATGTGCGGCCCCAGCAGTCCGCCGCCGTCCAGGCCGTCCAGCAGTTGCTGCATGGTGAGCAGGGCGTGGATTTCCTGCGCGGAAAACCACAGGCCGGGCAGCTCGTACTGCGCGCCGGCGCGCTTGCCGGCGCGCTCGAATTCATAGCCGCCGCGTTCGCGCGCATACACGATGGGCGCGTGCAGGCGCTCGCGCATGTAGGCGAGGTCGCGCTTCAGCGTGGCGCGCGACACTTCCAGTGTTTCCAGCAGCAGTTCGAAACTTACGTTGCCGCGCTCGTGCAGCAACTGGTCGATCTTGTAGAAGCGTTCGGTGCGATCCATGCGC
>JAEUNN010000133.1 GCA_016791085.1 Rhodocyclaceae bacterium
GACCAAGGAATACACCTACAACAAGATCAAACAGCCCAACCGCAACCGCCTGCTGTGGATAGACCCCAGCGTCGATGGCCTCAAGACCGGCCATACCGAAGCCGCCGGCTGGTGCCTCATCGCAACCGCCAAGCGCGGCGAGCGGCGCCTCATATCGGTGGTGCTGGGCGCCGGCTCGGACGGCATACGCGCGCAGGAAGCGCACAAGCTGCTCAATTACGGCTTCCAGTTTTTCGACACCGTCAAGGTGTATGACGGCGGTCAGGTCGTGAAAGAACTGCCCGTGTACAAGGGCATGACCGAAGCCGTGAAAGCCGGCTTCACCGAAGCACTGGTGCTGTCGCTGCCCAAGGGCGACGCGGAAAAGCTCAAGGTGGAACTGGTGAGCGTGCAGCCTTTGATCGCGCCCATCGCAGCCGGCCAGCAGGTCGCCACGCTGAAACTTAGCGTGGATGGCAAGGCGCTCGCCGAATACCCGGTACCGGCGCTCGAAGCCGTCCCCGTGGCGGGTTTTTTCGGCCGCATGTGGGACAGCGTGCGGCTGTGGCTCAAAAAGGCCTGAGGACGCGCACCGGCCGATCTTCCGCACCGCGCTGGCGCAGACCATGGAAAGGGTCTATCTGAACGGAAAGCTGCTGCCGCTGGAGGCGGCGCACGTGTCGCCCATGGACCGCGGCTTCCTGTTCGGCGACGGCGCCTACGAGTTGATCCCGGTTTATGCGCGGCGCCCCTTCCGCCTTGCCGAGCACCTGGACCGGCTCGACCATACCCTGGCCGGCATAGGCCTCGCCAACCCGCACGGGCGCGAGGTATGGACGGACATCGTGAATCAGCTCATCGCCGCGCAACCGGCGCCGGATCAGTCCGTGTACCTGCAGATCACGCGCGGGGTCGCCGACGTGCGTGACCAGGCCTTCCCGGACCCGCCGCCGGCGCCCACCGTGTTCGCCTACAGCACGCCGCTCAAAACCCCTTCGGCGGCGCAGCGCGCCAGCGGCGTCGCGGCCTATGCGATGGACGACCTGCGCTGGCTGCGCTGCGACCTCAAAACCGTGAGCCTGCTCGCCAACTGTCTGTTGCGCCAGGCCGCGGTGGTACGCGGCGGTGCCGAAGCCATCCTGTTCCGCGACGGCTGGCTGACCGAAGGCGCGGCGTCCAACATATTCATCGTGCACGGCGGCGTATTGCTCGCCCCGCCCAAAAGCCATTTCATGCTGCCCGGCATCACCTACGATCTGGTGCTGGAACTGGCGCGCGACCATGGTTTGGCGCATGAAATACGGCCCGTCGCGGCGGCCGAGGTGCGCAACGCCGACGAAATCTGGATGACTTCGTCGGGACGCGAAGTGCTGGCCATCACGCGCCTGGACGACCGTCCGGTGGGCAGCGGCCGGCCCGGCCCGGTATGCGAACGCATGTACGGCTGGTATCAGGACTACAAGGACAGCCTGCGCGCTGCCGCAGGAGAACAGGCATGAGCGAAGCGGACAAGGAAACACCGGAACTGCTGCAGTTCCCCTGCGACTTCCCGATCAAAATCATGGGGCTGAACGATCCGGCCTTGGTGCCCGCGGTGCTTGCCGTGGTGCGCGCACAATTTCCGGATTTCGCCGAGGACGCGATGCAAATGCGCAATTCCAGCGGCGGCCGCTATCTGGGCGTGACGGTCACCGTGCGCGCCGAATCGCGCGCGCAACTGGA
>JAEUNN010000145.1 GCA_016791085.1 Rhodocyclaceae bacterium
GGAAAAGTACGACCCGATCTTTGACAAGTTCCTCAAGCAGGACATCAAGGCGGTTGCTGCCGATCCCGAAGCCAAGGCCATGGGCGAGCGTCTGTTCCAGACCTACTGCGCGCAGTGCCACGGCTCCGACGCCAAGGGCGCCAAAGGTTTCCCGAACCTGGCCGACAATGACTGGCTGTTCGGCGGCGAGCCGGAACAGATCGAAACCACCATCGCAGGCGGACGCCAGGGCATGATGCCTCCGTTCACCCACCTCGGTGGCGACACGATCAAGGACGTGGCGAACTATGTGCGTTCCCTGTCCGGTCAGGCTGCGGATTCGGCGCGCGCACAGCGCGGCAAGGATGCGTTCGTCGCCAATTGCGCGCCCTGCCACGGCCAGGACGCCAAAGGCAACGTTGCGGTCGGCGCGCCCAACCTGACCGACGCGACCTGGCTGTACGGCAGCAGCGAAGCCACGGTGACGGAAACCATCACCAAGGGTCGCCAGAACCGCATGCCCGCATTCAAGGAGTTCCTCGGCGACGCCAAGGTACATCTGCTTGCCGCGTATGTTTATGGCAAGTCTGGCGGTGGTGCGGCCAAGGCGGAAACGAAGTAGCATTTCGCCGGTCCCACGCAGAGCCCGCTCCGGACCCCAGGGTCCGGAGCTTTTCCCCCAGTTTATTAGTATCTTCTGATTAACTGAAACAATGGATCCTACCCTCCCAACTTCGAACGTGAAGCAGGCGTCCAAGGTTGTCCCGATTCAGGCCCAGGATTCCGCCTCAGATGTCGACCTCTACGAGGTCCGCAGAAAAATCTATCCACGTGCCGTGACGGGCAAATTCGCAACCTGGCGCTGGTTGCTCGTGTGGGCCACGCAACTCATTTTTTACGGGCTGTGCTGGATACCCTGGAACGACCGCCAGGCGGTGCTGTTCCATCTGGTCGAACGCAAGTTCTATATATTCGGCGCGGTATTCTGGCCGCAGGATGTGTTCTACCTCGCCGTCATCCTCATCATGTCGGCGTTCTCGCTGTTTCTATTCACGGCCGTGGCCGGACGTTTGTGGTGCGGCTATGCCTGCCCGCAAACCGTGTACACGGAAATGTTCATGTGGATAGAAATGAAGATCGAGGGTGATCGCGTCAAGCGCATGAAACTCGATCAACAGCCGATGAGCCTGCGCAAGTTCAGTCTAAAGGCCAGCAAACAGTTCGCCTGGATAGCCGTGGCGCTATGGACGGGCTTCACGTTTGTCGGCTACTTCACGCCGATCCGCGAACTGGGCGGTGAATTGCTGACCCTGAGCCTGGGGCCGTGGGAAACTTTCTGGATCCTGTTCTACGGTTTCGCGACCTATGGCAACGCCGGATACATGCGCGAGCAGGTGTGCAAGTACATGTGCCCGTACGCGCGCTTTCAGGGCGTCATGTTCGACCCCGACACGCTGGTCATTACCTACGACAGCGAGCGCGGCGAGCCGCGCGGTTCGCGCCGCAAGGGGGTTGATCCGCGCACGCTCAACAAGGGCGACTGCGTCGATTGCGGCATTTGCGTACAGGTGTGTCCGACCGGCATCGACATCCGCAAGGGGCTCCAGTACGAGTGCATAGGTTGCGCGGCCTGTATCGACGGCTGCGACCAGGTCATGGACAAGATGAATTATCCGCGCGGCCTGATACGCTACACCACCGAGAATGCGCTCAGGAAGCATTGGGGCAGCAAGGAAATAGTTGGCCACGTGATGCGACCGCGCATCCTGATCTATACCGGCATCATGGTCGTGATCTTGTGTGCATTCGTGTGGTCGATCGCGACACGGCTGCCGCTCAAGGTGAATGTGATTCGCGACCGCAGCACGCTGGCGCGCGAGGTAGAGGGCGGCCTGATGGAGAACGTGTATCGCCTGCAGGTGATCAATACCTCCGAACAGACGCGGCGCTTCACCCTCAGCGTGACCGGCATGCCTTCGCTGAAAATTGCCTCGGAAAAGGAAATCGAAGTCGAGCCGGCTTCCACGCGCAGCGTGACTGTTGAGGTAAGGGCTCCCGAAGATGCCGGCAAGCACGGCTCCAACGAAATTTATTTCGACGTGACGGCGACCGACGACCCCTCGGTGACCGTGCATGAAAAATCCACCTTTCTTTTACCATGACGGAAACATACGCAGCGAGCAGCCCCCGCAAACCGGCGCGGGACGAAGGTCCCTGGTACCGCCAGCCCTGGCCTTGGTTGTTGATGTCCATGCCGGCCACGGCGGTGGTGGCCGGATTCGTTACACTCTGGATCGCCATCAAGACCGACGATGGACTGGTGACCGGCGATTACTACAAACAGGGCCTAGCAATCAATAAAACCCTGGCGCGCGAGCGGCGCGCGGCCGAACTGCGCGCGGAAGCGCACATCAAGCTTTCGGAAGGCCGGCTGGATGTGGCGCTGCGCATTCCGGCACCGCCGCAAGCCATACGTATCAAGTTCATCCATCCTTCCGGTGCCGCTGCCGATCAGACCTTGTTGCTGACCGGCCACAACGGCGAATACGCCGGCGCAATAAAAGACCTGACCAAGGGCCGATGGCTGGTCGATCTAGAAGATGACGCCCAAACATGGCGCCTTGCGGGCACCATGAAAATCCCCCAAGACAGAGAGATCAAGCTTGATTCAAGTTCTCTTCAAAGTCCTGAATAGGGGGTATCAACATGGCGTGGAATCTGCTTTTCGGTTCCGACATCGGTTTGCTTAGCCTGGCAACCATCGCGTTCATCCTTGGCATGGCGGTGTTTTTCATACGGTTTTTCCGCCGCAGCATCGATGAGGACGAAGCCCGCTCCAGTGCCGGCCGCAATGCTGCCGGGGAAACGCGAACCTGACCGACGTGGCGGCGTGCCTGCGGCACGCCGCCCGATCGCTCCGTAACGTCGACATCTTGCAAGCAAGAGGGCTATTCCCATGAATAAGCGCATCATCAACATACTTTGGCCTTCGTTCATCGTTGCCGGACTGGCGGAAATCATCTTCTTTACCGTCATCGACCCGCAGGAACTGTATTTGCTCGGCAAGCCCGTCTATTGGTCGCGCGAAGCCACCTATTCGGTGGGTTTTTTCGCGTTCTGGCTGTTGTGTGCGACGTCCTCGGCCTGCACCTGCTTTTTCCAGCGCCGCGCTGCCGACATCAACCACCTGCCGGACGACGCGCCGCGCGCATCGAACTGAGGACGGGTTGCCGCCGCGGACGGGTGGCGGTCAGTCCAGCCCGGCCGGCCGCGCGTTGGGGCGCGGTCCGGCGATGCTTGCCGACCTAGTGCATGAGCTGATTTTGCATCAGGTAGGTGCCGGCGCCGGCCAGGTAGCCGATCAGTGCCAAGGCGCTGATTTTCTTCACGTACCAGAAGAACTGAATTTTCTCCAGGCCCATGGCGGCCACCCCTGCGGCCGATCCTATGATCAGGATGGAACCACCGGTCCCCGCACAATAGGCGAGAAATTCCCACAGAAAATGATTGGGTGGGAATTGCTCCAGGCTGTACATGCCCATGGAGGCGGCAACCAGCGGCACGTTGTCTACCACCGCGCTGACCAGACCTATGATGAGCACGATAAGGTCCTGGCGGCCCACGGTCTGGTCCAGCCAGCGCGCCAGCGTGGTCAGGATGTGGGTGTGTTCGAGCACCGCCACCGCCAGCAATATTCCTATGAAAAACACGATGGAACTCATGTCTATGCGGCTTAGTGCATGGGCCAGCGTGAGGTGTTGCTTGTCCTCGTCTTCCTTGTGGCGGTGCACGAGATCGCCCACCAGCCACAATATGCCCAGCCCGAACAATATGCCCATGAAGGGCGGCAAATGCGTAAGCGTTTTGAACGCGGGCACCGCCACCAATATGCCGATCCCCAGGAAAAACATCAGGTTGCGTTCGAACTCGGTGGTGTTTCCGACGTCGTCGCCGGTATCGGCGGGCGCCGCGACGGGTTTGCCGCGCAATAGGTAGGCGGTGGCGGTGAGCGGTACCACCATGCTGAGCAGTGCGGGCAAAAACACCGACTGGATGATCGCAAGCGTGGTGATCTGACCGCCTATCCACAGCATGGTCGTGGTTACGTCGCCGATCGGCGACCAGGCGCCACCGGAATTTGCGGCGATGATGATGATCCCCGCAAAAAACAGCCGGTCGTCATGGCGCCCGAGCAGTTTGCGCATCAGCGAAATCATGACGATGGTGGTGGTCAGATTGTCCAGGACCGAACTCAGAAAAAACGTCACGAATCCGACCAGCCACATGAGCGATGACAGCTTCGCGGTACGTATGCGCCGCGTGATCACCTCGAAGCCGTTATGCGCATCCACGACCTCCACGATGGTCATTGCCCCCATCAGGAAAAATACGATCTGGGCCGTGGCCATGACCGACTCGCCCAGTTGTTCACCGACCGCGTGGGGGTCGCCGGTAGCGACCGCATAGAGGGTCCACAGCAAACCCGCACCGACCAGTGCGGATGCAGACTTGTTGATATGCAACGGGTGTTCAAGAGCGATGGCCGCATACGCGACCACGAATACGATGACGATTGCAGTCAGCATGGGCGGCTCGTCGAGGGATGGCGTGACAGGGAGAACCGGCGCGGCGCGGCGGGGATATTCCCGCAGGGGCGTCGTGGCGGCGGCTTGTAATGAGCGCCCGTGCGCCAGGCAATATGCCGGGGCGGGCTGGAACGGCATGCCGCGCCGCCGGAAACCCGGTGCGGGACGCGAGTGACGGCTTCAAGCAGCGGGCGGAGATCGGGTCGCATGGGCATGGCGCATCCCGTGCGGCGGCCCGACCGGCACGAAACCTGCCCGCGCGGAGAAACACCGATGCCAAGCGCGGACACCCAAGTGGTGCGGATGATACACGATGGCCTGGTCATCGCGTTCTTTGGCGCTGCCGTGGCTGGCCCGGCAGCGCGTCGCGGCGCCGGCTTATCCACAGCTTGCCCACGGCAATTTCACGCCTTATCCACAGACTTATCCTTTGCCCGAGCCTGCGGCGCCGGTGTAAAGTTCGCGGCGCTACGAGGTGGGGTCATGACACAGACACGCAGTATCAATTACCAGCCGCCGGCCGATGCGCAGGTTGCGGCGCTGAAACTTCCGCCCCATTCGGTCGAAGCCGAGCAGTCCTTGCTGGGCGGGTTGTTGCTCGACAATGCGGCCTGGGATCGCATCGCCGACCAGGTCGGCGAGGGGGATTTTTACCGCGACGACCATCGCCGCATTTTCCGGCATATCGCGCGGCTGATCGAACTGGGCAAGCCGGCCGACGTGGTGACGGTGTTCGAGTCGGTGGACAAGAACAACGAGGCCGAGCAGGTCGGCGGCATGGCCTACCTGGGCGAGATCGCCAACAATACGCCGTCCGCGGCGAATATCCGGCGTTACGCGGAAATCATACGGGAGCGCGCGATCCTGCGCCGCCTGGTGGCCACCGGCGACGAAATCGCCGCCAGCGCGCTCAATCCGCAGGGGCGCGACGCCAAGGAATTGCTGGACCAGGCCGAATCGAAAATTTTCGAAATCGCTGAAGCCGGCGCGCGTACCACGCAAGGCCTGTTGCCGATACAGCCCATGCTGGCGGAAGTGGTCGACCGCATCCAGGAACTGTACGACCGCGACGGCGATTCGGACATTACCGGCGTGCCCTCCGGATTTGACGATCTGGACCGCAAGACGGCCGGGCTGCACGGCGGCGACATGATTATCGTGGCGGGCCGTCCGGCAATGGGCAAAACCACGTTCGCGCTGAATATCGCCGAGAACGTGGCGCTCAGTCAGGGCTTGCCGGTGGCCATCTTTTCGCTGGAAATGCCCGGCACCCAGCTTGCGACGCGCTTCATTTCGTCCGTGGCGCGCATAGACCAGCAGCGCCTGCGCACCGGGCGCCTCAATGACGACGACTGGGGGCGCCTCACCATGGCTTTGGGCAAGCTGCACGAGGCGCCGCTGCACGTGGATGAGACGGGCAGCATCAATTCCATCGACTTGCGTGCCCGCGCGCGGCGTCTGGCGCGCCAGTACGGCGGCAAGCTGGGCCTCATCGTGATCGACTATCTGCAACTCATGAGCAGCACGCGCATGGGTGAGAACCGCGCCACGGAAATTTCCGAAATTTCGCGCTCGATCAAGTCGCTGGCGAAAGAACTGAGCGTGCCCATCATCGCGTTGTCGCAACTTAATCGTGAACTGGAAAAGCGCCCCAACAAGCGGCCGGTCATGAGCGACCTGCGCGAATCCGGCGCCATCGAACAGGATGCCGACCTCATCCTGTTCCTGTACCGCGATGAGGTGTACAACCCGGATTCTCCCGACAAGGGGATGGCGGAAGTCATTATCGGCAAGCACCGCAACGGCCCGACCGGGATGGTGCCGCTCACCTTTCTGGGTGAATACACGCGCTTTCAGAACGCCGCGCATCCGGGCAGTTATTGACGGCGGCTCAGCCCGGACGCAACGGCGCCGGCTGCCCTGGGCCTGGCCGCCGGCACTGCCGATCGCGACTCATTTAAGGCTGTCGCATAGCGTCGCCGGCTGGGACGGAGAGGCCGCCAGTTCGGCCAGGCTGCGGCAGCGCAGCAGGATGCGTTCATTGGCGGCGGCGGTGGCGCGGACCGCGTCGCGCTCCGCCGCATAGGCTTTGCAGGCATCGCCGTACGCTTCCAGATAGAGCTTGTCTTCGAGCAGCACAATCAAGGCATTGCGGAGGCGCAACAGGCGGTCCACATTGACCATGCCGATCAGGTTGCGGCCGCTGCGCACGGTGGGCTGCACGGCCGCTTCGGCCAGTTCAGCCAGTTCGATGACCGAATCGGCCCGATAGAGCGGAAACAGCAATTGATCCTTGTGCTTTTCCGCGGCGCTCAGGGCCAGGTAGGCGGGCTTGAGCCGGTTCAGCGTGCGTGCCGCGTCCTCCTGGATTTCCGATTTGGTCGAATAGTTCTGGATGCTGCGATAGGCATAACCGGTCGCCGCAGCGAGAACCAGGCGCGCGCGCACTAGCCGGTCATCCACGGTCGGGTCCTTGATGGGGCAGAACTGGGCAAGCTTGTCGTCCATGGCTCTATCCATTTCCGCCGCGCTGCCGGTAGCGGTGTCGGCCTGCGGCAGGTTGGTGCATCCCGCGAACAAAAGTGCGAACAAGCTGGCAGCGGCAAACTTGCAGTTCATGGCGTATCCCCTCTGGCGCAGGCGGCGATGGATGTGGCCCGGAGCGTTTCGGGCCGGCGGTGGTCACGGTACGGTGCATTGGCCCGGGTCGAAGCCCGAGCACCGGACCTGTCCTGGATATAGTTGGCGCCGCGCGGGGAAGTCAAGCCCGCAGGCAGGGCAAGGATGCTAGCGCGCGGCGTGCGGCGGCTCCGCGACTGGCCAGGCGCTGCTTTTGCCCGGCACTGTGCCGGACCGGGGCGCGCGCGGTGGCGCAGCGGCGGCGCACGCGCGGATCTACTGGGAACTACCGCGCGTTGGCCCGGACCAGGCTGGGCGACCCGGGAAGGCTATCGCTTGCCGGGGGCGCGCTCGCCGCCCGGGTGGCGCGGGCGGGCGCTGCGCGAGGTTCACAGCACTTCGCCGGCGTGATCGGCCAGGCGCGAGCGTTCGCCGCGCTGCAGCGTGATGTGCCCGCTATGCGGCCAGCCCTTGAAGCGATCGACCACGTAGGTCAGACCGGAACTGCCTTCGGTCAGGTAGGGCGTGTCGATC
>JAEUNN010000152.1 GCA_016791085.1 Rhodocyclaceae bacterium
CCCTGCTGGAAAGCGCCGCCTACCCGGCGCTCGATGCGCAGAAGGCCGAGCACGAAAGCTATCTGGCCAAGCTGTCGGAATTGCTGCTGGCCGCCACGCAAGCCAATTACGACCGCGCCGACCTGGATAGCTATCTGCGCAAGTGGTGGACGGCGCACATACTCGAGTCCGACATGCAGTACAAGGACACCCTGGCGCAACAGCGCGCCAAGGCCCAATTCACGATCGGAAATCGCATGTAAGCAGGGCGGCGGCGCCAGGCGGCCGGCCGATCCGCGGCAAGGCAAATTAGCTGCAGCCGGCCGCACCGCATCCAGGCGCGGTCCGGCACCGCTTGATCACTATCTGATTCCGGTGCACTTCGAATCATGCGCAGGACCCGCGCCGCAATGGTCCGCGCCACGCCCCCCATCCGCGCTCGCCACACGGCCATGCGCCGCGGCACACTTTCCGCTCAGTGCTTGAGAGCCAGCATGGCCTGGTTGCGCAAGGTGCGCAACAGCGCCAGTTCTTTTTCGCTCACGACTATGCCGCCGGCCATGGACTTGTCGGCATAAATCAGTGCCACCGGCACATTGCGCAAGCGCAGCGGCAACAGCAGAAAGGTCGGCGCGGCCAGGCCGCGGCGGAACCACTCCGGAATGTTGCGCTCCATGTCCGGCGCATTGGCGTCGGAAATGAGCACATCGACGCCGCGCGCCAGCGCCAGGTTGAAAATGTCGCTCTGACCGGCGATGGCGAAACGCAGCCGGCGCGCCGCCTCATCCGCATCGCCGCCCAGGCCGAAGCGGCCCTGCATAAAATTCGTGCGCGCATCGCGCACGCATATGAGCACACGCTGAAAGCCCATGGCGCGGTACATGGTTTCGAGAATGATGCGCAGCAGGTCGGTAACCGAAAAATCCTCCACCAGCGCATTGCTGATGTCCTGGATGCCGGCCGACAGTATGGATTGGGCATCGCCCTCGCCCGCATCCTGGCCCGGCGGGCGCGCGAACAGGCCGGTTTCCTGCAGCGCTCCGGGTGCCACGGTAGCCGTTGCGGGCGTCACGCTTTCGCCGTGCAACTGGCGTCCGATGCGGGTTTCTTTGAGGTTTACGCGCAGTACCTGGGCCAGGGCGGTAAATTCGCGCGTGGATTTTTCCAGCGCCGCGTCGAGATTTTCCTGGCCCAGCGCGATCGCCTCGCGATAACGCCGCCGCAATTGCTCGAATTCGCGCGCGCGCTCGGGCTTGGGAAATTTTTCTATGACGTCGCACAACTCGCAGGACAGCGCCGCGGTACCGCGCAGCCGCCCTTCGCGATCAACCGCCGTGGGCTTTTCGTCCGCCGCGACGCGGCGCATGCTGGTAATGATGGTGTCCGGAAAGCCCCAGGCGCGCGCCACGCCCATGCCCAAATCCTGCATGCTCTGACCCAGCACGCGTGCGGATGCGGCTTCGTCGCTGAGGTTTTCGCGCTGCGCGAGGCGCGCAATGGCGGCGGCTTCTTCGGGCAGGTAATAGTGCGTGAGCAAACGTCCAAGCCGGTGGAACAGCGCGCAAATGAACACCTCTTCGGCATCGCGCGGGTGATGCGCGAGCGCAATTTCGCGTGCCAGGGTGCTGGCCAGGATGGCGCGCAGAAATTCGTCGCGCAGCGCGCCGGCGTGCTGTTTGTTGCCCAGGTGTTCGAACAGGATGAGCGACACGGCGATATTGCGTATCGCGTCCAGCCCCAGCACCACCACGGCGCGCGATATCGTGCTGATATCGCTGCTGCCGGGCGGCCGGTA
>JAEUNN010000177.1 GCA_016791085.1 Rhodocyclaceae bacterium
TCACGGTATTGCCCAATAGCGGCGGCCGCAACGTGGTCAATGCGATAGGCCGCGTCAAGCTGGTCAATCCGCCCGAAGACCAGCTCGTGCGCGGCGCCGACGGGCTGTTCCGCATGCAGGACGGCAGCGCCGCGCCGGTCGACGAAGCGGTGCAGGTGGCCGGCGGACACCTTGAATCGTCCAACGTGAATGTCGTGGAAGAAATGGTGCACATGATTTCCGCGGCGCGCCAGTTCGAAATGCAGATGAAGCTTTTGACCGACGCTGAACAGAATGACCAAGCGGCCGACCGGATGCTGTCGGCCAACTGAGGAACCACGACATGTTGCGCTCGCTCTGGATCGCCAAAACCGGCATGGACGCCCAGCAAACCAATCTGGACGTCATTGCCAACAACCTCGCCAACGTCAGCACGAACGGCTTCAAGCGCTCGCGCGCGGTATTCGAGGATTTGCTGTATCAAACCCTGCGCCAGCCCGGCGCACAGTCTTCGCAGCAAACCGTCATCCCGTCCGGCCTGCAGATCGGCACCGGGGCGCGCCCGATTTCCACCGAGCGCATCCACGCCCAGGGCAATCTGACACAGACCAGCAACCCGCTCGACGTGGCCATCAACGGCGAGGGCTTTTTCCAGATCACCATGCCCGACGGCACGCTCGCCTACACGCGCGACGGCGCCTTCCAGAAAGACGCCCAAGGCGTGATCGTGACGTCCAGCGGCTACGCGCTGTCGCCCGCCATTACCGTGCCGGCCAATGCGCTCACCGTCACGATAGGCCGCGACGGCGTGGTGAACGCCATGCTGCCGGGGCAAACCGCGCCCACCCAGATCGGCGCGATCCAGCTCGCCACTTTCGTGAATCCCGGCGGCCTGCAGAGCATGGGTGAAAACCTGTTCGTGGAAACCGCCTCCAGCGGCACGCCCACGCCGAATACCCCGGGCGCCAACGGCGCCGGCCTGCTGAGCCAGGGCTATGTCGAATCTTCCAACGTGAATGTGGTGGAAGAACTCGTGAACATGATTACCGCCCAGCGCACCTACGAACTCAATTCGCGCGCCATCCAGACTTCCGACCAGATGTTGCAGCGGCTCGGCCAGCTCTGAGGCGGCGCGCAAGGAAACGCAGCATGAACTTCCATCCCTGCCAGATTTGCCGCCCGGCACACCTTGCCGTCATGGCGGCGGCGGCAATGCTTGCCGGCTGCCTGGCTTCCACGCCGCCCACCAGCGTGCATCAGCCCATGACGGCGCGTCCTTCGCCGCGCATGGAACCGCCCGCCGCCAATGGCGCCATTTACCAGGCCGGCTGGGCGCGGCCGCTGTTCGAAGACCGGCGCGCGCGCATGGTGGGCGATACGCTCACCGTAAATCTGGTGGAAAAAACCGCGGCGCAGAAAAAGTCCTCGAGCAATGCCGAAAAATCCAACGACCTCAGCCTGAGCGTGCCCACCGTGGCCGGCATACCCGGCCGCGGCCTGATGGGCGCCACGCTGGATGCGTCGAGCAGCAACAAATTCGCCGGCAAGGGCGACTCGGCCGCCAATAACGACTTCACCGGCACCATCACCGTCACGGTGATCGAATCGCTGCCCAACGGCAACCTGCTGGTGTCCGGCGAAAAGCAGGTGTCCATCAATCAGGGGCAGGAATTCATACGCTTTTCCGGCATAGTGAATCCGACCTACGTAACCACGTCAAATACCGTGCAATCCACCCAGGTCGCCGATGCGCGCATCGAATACAAAGCCACCGGCTATATCGACGAGGCGCAGGTAATGGGCTGGCTGTCGCGCTTTTTCCTGACTTTTCTGCCCTTCTGAAGGCGCTGACCTGGCCCGGATTTTGCAACGAGTATGGTCATGAAACCCATCTCCCGCAGCTTTGCCGCCTTTGCCTGTGCCGCCAGCCTGCTGTTGAGCGGCCCGGTCGCAGCCGAACGCATCAAGGATCTCGCCAGCGTGGCGGGCATACGCAACAACCAGCTCATCGGTTACGGCCTGGTGGTCGGCCTGGACGGCAGCGGCGACCAGACCACGCAAACGCCCTTCACGGTGCAATCCATCATCAACATGCTGGGCAACCTGGGCGTCACGGTACCGCCGGGCACCTCGCTGCAGTTGAAAAACGTGGCAGCGGTCATGGTGACCGCCACGCTGCTGCCTTTCGCGCGCCCCGGCCAGGCCATAGACGTGACCGTATCGTCGCTGGGCAACGCCAAAAGCCTGCGTGGCGGCACGCTGGTCATGACGCCGCTCAAGGGCATGGACGGCAATGTATATGCGATCGCCCAGGGCAATGTGGTGGTGGGCGGCGTGGGCGCCCAGGCCGGCGGTTCCAAGGTTACCGTGAATCATCTGTCGGTCGGCCGCCTGCCCGGCGGTGCAACCGTGGAGCGCGCCGTGCCCATGCCGGTCGGTGAAGGCGACTACGTATACCTCGACCTCAATGCCGGCGATTTCGGCACCGCCCAGAAAATGGTCGAAGCCATCAACGGCGCCTTCGGCAGCGACACCGCGCGCGCCACCGATGCGCGCCAGGTGCAGGTACGCGCGCCGCAGGACGCCGGCGCGCGCGTGGCCTTCCTGGGCAAGCTGGAAAACCTCGATATGCAGCCCCTGCCCCAGGCCGCCAAGGTCATCGTGAATTCGCGTACCGGCTCGGTGGTCATGAATCAGTCGGTAACGCTGGACACCTGCGCCGTGGCGCACGGCAATCTGTCGGTATCGGTGAGTAGCGAACCGCAGGTAAGCCAGCCCAATCCTCTGTCCGGCGGCCAGACCGTGGTGACCGAGCGCAACCAGATCGACATAAAACAGGAACCCGGCGCACTGGTGCACGTGAAAAACGGCGCCAATCTGGCCGAGGTCGTGAAGGCGCTGAACGCGCTGGGCGCCAATCCGCAGGACCTGATCGCGATCCTGCAGGCCATGAAGGCCGCCGGCGCGCTGCGCGCCGACCTGGAGATTATCTGAATGCCCGGCGCCACCACACCGTCCCTGGCCATAGATAGCCGCGGCCTGGCCCGGCTGGCCCGCTCGGCGCGCGAAAATTCGCCCGAAGCCACGCGGCTCGCGGCGCAGCAGTTCGAGGCCATGTTCACGAACATGATGCTCAAGTCCATGCGCGACGCAACGCCGGCCA
>JAEUNN010000222.1 GCA_016791085.1 Rhodocyclaceae bacterium
TCGAGCTTTGCCTGCGACCTGAAAAAATGGCTGCAGATCATGGAAACCTACGAATCGGGCAGCTTTGCTTACCACGCCACCATGCCGACAGATTCATTGCTGCGCCTGCGCGACGTGATGCAGGAAACCGAAGCTTATGGGTTCGCGCGCGTACGCGAAGAACAGCAGGAACTGGGGCGCCAGGTGCGCGCGCTGCTTGCGGCGCGCGGCTTCCGCAGCGTCGCGGCGGCGGGGTTCGAGGCGCCCGGGGTGGTGGTGTGCCACACCGACGATGCAAATTTGCAAAACGGCAGCAAATTTGTCGCGCAAGGCTTGCAGATTGCAGCCGGCGTGCCCCTGCAATGCGATGAACCTGCCGACTTCCGCAGTTTTCGCATCGGCCTGTTCGGGCTGGACAAGCTGCACAATGTGGACCGCACGGTCGGGGCATTGGCGCAGGCGCTCGACGCGATTCAGAATCGCTGAAGGCGTGTCGTCCGGGCCAGACTAGAGGTAAAGCGTCACGAGGTCTTGCCCGGCTTGAGCCGCGTCGTCGAGCGCGAGCAGCAGGTCGCAGGCCCAACTCGCCTCGTCGGGATCGGATAGTGCGAGTGGCGGCGACAATCTTCCGGTCTGTTGCAGTTGCGCAAGTTCGCGCCGCGTAAGTCCGCCCCAGGTCGGATAGTCGTCCGATACCAGCCCGCACAAAGGCCTGCGCAGGATATGGCGGGTCCAGGGTAGTTGTGGCAACACGGTGGTGAGCGCGCCGCGTTCCAGCAGATTGCGGAACGCCCTCCCGCCGCGCGTGCTGTGCTGCACTTCGCCAATGCGGCGGCCGGCCAGGCGTACCAGAAATGCGATCGCGACGGCTTCGTCGGGTGTGACTCTGCGCGGCGCGGGGCCCGGGCTGCCATCGCGCCGCACCGGCCCGCTGCGGCCGTGTATGAAGTCCTCCAGCGCGTGCGCCCAGTTCGTGCCGCGGCCGGGGTCGCCGGCCATCAGTTGTGTGCGGCGCGCCGCGAGCGTGGGCAGTATGGCTGCATTGCCCGAGCCGAACGCCGAGCCCAGGCGCGGCCAATCCAGGCTGTAGAACTCGATTGCATATCCCATCGCGTCAGGCCGCCAGCAGTTCGAGCGGCAGGTAAGGGCTCGGCAGATCGACGGCGAGGCCGCGCGCGCGCGCGAGTGCCGCGATCCCCAGCGCGCGCAGGTCGAACGCTCCGGTCGCGGCGCTGGCGAGGGCGGGACGCCGGTATATGCGCAAGTGATGAGCGAGCCGGGCCGCGAGCGCCTGCGCGAATGCGGGCTGGTCGGAGCGTTGCAGCGCGTCCAGCAGTGCATGCAGGCTGGCGGCTTCGCGTGCCGCGATGCCGGGCAGGCGTCCGGATGCCATCAGGCGCGCCGCCGCGTCCAGACGCGCCGTCGCGGCGGCGGCTGCACGCTGCACGATGGCGGCCTGGGCCTCGGCCAGCACGAACAATATTTCGTCGAACTGGACCTCCGGGTGTTCGTAACGCGCGCGTTCGAGCCGGCCGAGCGTGGCACCAAGTTCGGCGTCGCGCAACACCAGCGCGACCGACCAGGCATCGGTAAATTCGGACAGATCCAGTATCGCCCCGGCGCTCAGCGCACGCTCCATGGACCAGGCGGCTTCGCGCAGGAAGGCGCCCGCGGTGCCGTCCGGCAGTTCCAGAGCGTGGCTCAGG
>JAEUNN010000241.1 GCA_016791085.1 Rhodocyclaceae bacterium
GTGCGATGGCGCGGCCGCAGCCGGTTCAGGCGCGGCCCTTGTAGTCCTTCATGATGCGCGCCAGGTCGACCGCCGAGCGCGCACCCATTTTTTCGAATACGCGCGAGCGGTGCACTTCCACCGTGCGTATCGACACGTTCAGGTCGTCGGCAATCTGCTTGTTCAGGCGCCCGGCCAGGATAAGTTCCATGACCTCCGTTTCGCGCGGGCTCAGGCTGGCCAGGCGCTGGCCTATGGCCAGCGCGCCGGCGCGCTCGCTGCGGCGCTCGCGGTACTGTTCCAGCGCCAGCAGGGCGCGGTCGACGAGGTAATTGTCGTCGAACGGCTTTTCTAGAAAATCGAAAGCCCCTTCCTTGAGTGCCGCCACGGCGAGCGGAATGTCGCCATGCCCGGTCAGGAATATCACCGGCACCTGGCTGCCCTGTTTCTGCAGCAGCCGGAACAGTTCCGGCCCGCTCATGCCGGTGAGCCGCACGTCCAGTACCAGACAGCCGGCCGCATCCAGGCCGCTGTCGGCCAGAAAATGTTCCGCCGAGGCATACGCGCGCGCGCTCACGTCGCGCGACGAAAACAGCCAGACGAGGGCATCGCGCATCGCCTCGTCGTCTTCAACGATCACCACGCCATACATGTCAGTCCGACGCTCCCGGCAAAAAAAGGTGGAACACCGTACCGCCCCCGGCGCGCGCTTCGTGCCACAGCTTGCCGTGGTGCAGTTCCATGATCGAACGGCAAATATTGAGCCCCATGCCCATGCCGTCGCGCTTGGTCGTGAAAAACGCTTCAAACAGGCGCTCCGCGACCGCCGGCGCGATGCCGCAACCGTGGTCGGCCACGCTCACGGCGACGCCTTCCGCATCGCGCCGCGCGCTCACGGTCAGGGCGCGTTCGGCCGGCGCGGTATCGCGCATGGCGTCCATGGCATTGCGCAGCAGATTCACCAGCACCTGCTCTATCATCACGCGATCCGCCAGCACCTGCGGCAAATCCGCCGCGATGTCCAGCGTAAGCGCAATGCCGCGGCGGCGCGCGTCGGCGTCGATCAGGCCGACCGCATCTTCCACCAGCGCGCCGAGGGCCTGGATTTCACGCTTGGGTTCCGAGCGGCGCACGAAATCATGCACGCGCCGTATGATCTGGCCGGCGCGGCGTGCCTGGGCCGACAGTTTGGACAAAGCTTCGCGCAATTCTTCGGGCTTGAGCAAGCCCTGTTCGGCGCGATTG
>JAEUNN010000257.1 GCA_016791085.1 Rhodocyclaceae bacterium
CAGGCCTTTTACCGTGCCATAGGTGCCGACCGGCATGAATACCGGCGTATCCACCGTGCCGTGCGCGAGGTGCAGACGGCCGCGCCGCGCCGCGCCGTGTTCGGCCAATAGTTCGTAGTGCATCAGAGCGGGGCCGCGCCGGTGGCGCGTGCGGGGATGAGCATGGCGTCGCCGTAACTGAAAAAACGGTAGCCGGCCGCGATGGCGTGCGCATAGGCGGCGCGGATGCGCGCGCTGCCCGCGAATGCGCTCACCAGCATGAGCAGCGTGGATTTGGGCAGGTGGAAATTCGTGAGCAGCGCATCCACGACGCGAAATTCGTAGCCGGGCAGGATGAACAAGTCGGTTTCGCCGCTGCCGGCGGCGGGCAGGCTGCCGGCGGGCTCGTGCTGCGCCGCCGCTTCCAGGCAGCGCAAGCTGGTCGTGCCGACCGCCAGCACGCGGCCGCCGCGCGCCCGGGCGGCGCCGATGGCGTCGCGCGTGGCGGCCGGCAGCACATAAATTTCGCTGTGCATGGCGTGTTCGGCCAGGTTTTCCACGCGCACCGGCTGGAAGGTGCCGGCGCCCACGTGCAGCGTCACCCAGGCGATGGCAGCGCCCGCCGCCTCTACCGCAGCGAGCAGGGCGGCGTCGAAATGCAGGCCGGCGGTCGGCGCGGCCACCGAGCCGGGGCTGCGCGCATACACGGTCTGGTAGCGCGTTTCGTCGGCGGGCTGCGCGGCGCGCTCGATATAGGGCGGCAAGGGCAGCCGGCCATGCGCTTCCAGGCGCTCCAGCAAACTGATGTCGGGCGCGCAGCGGAGCCGGTAAAACTGTCCGGAACGTCCCAGCACCTCGAGTTCGAAGGCGTTTTCGACGCATATCCGGCTACCCGCCCGGGGCGCATGGCTGGCGCGTATCTGGGCCAGCGCCTCGTGTTCGCCGGCCAGACGCTCGATCAGTATTTCCACCTTGCCGCCGCTGGATTTGCTGCCCAGCAGGCGGGCATGGATCACGCGCGTGTCATTGAACACGAGCAGGTCGCCGGGGCGCAGGTAATCCGGCAGGTCACGTACATGGCGATCCGCGAGCGTGCCGGCTTCCAGCACCAGCATGCGGCTCGCCGCGCGCTCGGCGGGCGGCGTCTGGGCGATGCAATGGGCGGGCAGGGGATAATCGAAATCGGACAGGCGCACGGTCGAATTTCCGCAGGGGCGGCGAATTTTACCCGAGCCGCGCGTGGGAACTTGCGCGGGCGCGCCTTCCCACGCATAATTCGCGCCTTCCTCCAGCCGGGATGGCGGAATCGGTAGACGCAGCGGACTCAAAATCCGCCGGTGGAGACACTGTGGGGGTTCGAGTCCCCCTCCCGGCACCAAAACCTGGCCCACGCAATCCTGCCGGCGGGCTGCATCCTCCAGCCTCGTGCACGCTCCACCCGCCCGGATTGCGCCCTGCCGGTGTCGATGTGCTTGCAGACCGCTTGCATTTTTACCATCCTGTAATAAAGGTGACACCTGATAACTGGGTCGCGGGTCTGT